>NZ_JBIUUS010000010.1:0-258742 GCF_044742585.1 Kitasatospora sp. NPDC087861 | reverse complement strand
TGACTTTTGGCACGCTGTTGAGTTCTCAAGGAACGGACACTTCCTTCGGACCGCCTTCCAGCGGGCCCTCCGGGCGCTTCGTTCTTTCGTGTTTCCAGCTTATCAGATGTTTTCCGCTCCGTTTTCCGGGGCTTCGTCATCCAACTCGCCGGTGCCTTCCGGGGTTTGACGCCCCGTCCGACGTTTCAAACTCTAGCCGATCCCCGCTCCGAAAAGCGAATCCGACCGCAACCCAATAAAACGAGCACGCCGAATAAGAACCGAGACGCGACAAGACGCGACCCAGCCCGAACCGGGAAGTGGTGTTTCGAAGGATTGGCCGCCCCGGGACCGTCCGCGCAGACGCGTGTCCGGTGCTCCCTGCCGAGCGACTAGAGAACACTACCCCCGTCCGGCGTCTCGGGCAAACCGATTCCGGGGACGGTCCGGGTGCAGAGCGAGCGGCCGGCCTTCACGTACTCGCCGTTGGGGTGGTCGTTGCCGGTGACCCAGCGGCGGGCGGTGGCCTCGTCGCGGCCGCCGTCGCGGTGGCGGCGGAGCAGGCGCTCCTCGCGGAGGGCGTCGTCGGTGTCCACGTACCAGAGCTCGCGCAGCAGGCGGCGGGCGTCCGGCCACGGGGTGTCGGTGGAGGCGAGGTAGTTGCCCTCGGTGATGACGAGGCGGGTCTGGGGGCGGACGACGTGCCGGGCGGCGACCGGTTCGTCGAGCGTCCGGTCGAAGTCGGGGACGTAGATGTCCTGGAAGCGGTCGGCGGCGATGCGGCGCAGCAGGGCGACGTAGCCGTGGGCGTCGAAGGTGGCGGGGGCGCCCTTGCGGTGGGTCAGGTCGAGGCGGTCCAGTTGGGCGGCGGAGAGGTGGAAGCCGTCGAGCGGCACGTACGCGGCGCTGCCGGGACCCGCGGCGCGTTCGATCTCGGCGACCAGGTACCGGGCCAGGGTGGACTTGCCGGCGGCGGGCGGGCCGACAAGTCCGAGGATCGTACGGGCGTTGCTGCCCGGGCCCCCGAGGAAGCCGAGGGCGAGGACGGTGAGGCGGTCCGCGTTCATGGCCGCACCCTACTCACCGCCCGGGCACGGGCCTTACCGCTCGGCGAGGGCGGGCACCTCCAGGGTGAGGGTCCCGGCATCGGCGTCGAGCAGGGCAGGGACGCCGAGCGGGACGGTCAGCGTGGACGGGCAGTGGCCGAAGCCGAGTTCCCAGATGACGGGTATTCCGAGCGGGGCGAGACGGTCGAGCATGACGTCCCGGACCCGGTCGAGCCGCCCGCAGCCGTCCCAGGAGCCGAGCGCGATGCCCGCGACCCCGTCGAACGCTCCGGAGCGCAGGAACTGGGTGAGGAGCCGGTCGAGCTGGTACGGGTGCTCGTTGACGTCTTCCAGGATCAGGATGCTGCCGGCGTAGGACGGTCGGGCGGCGGGGGTGCCGCGCTCGGCCGCGAGCACGTGCACGCAGCCGCCCGCGGTGACGCCCCGGGCCCGGCCGGGGACGAGGGCGGTGGCGGTGGGTGAGGTGAGCACGGTGGTGGCCGTGGGCTCGAAGAGGGTGCGGCGCAGGTGCTCGGCGGTCGGTCCGTCGGTGATGAAGGAGGCGGCCGCACTCATCGGCCCGTACAGGGTGGCGATGCCGAGGCGCTGGGCGAAGGCCTCCTGCAGGGAGGAGACGTCGCTGAAGCCGATGAACGGCTTGGGCGAGGCGGCGCGCATGGCGTCCCAGTCGAGCAGGTCGACCATGCGGTGGACGCCGTAGCCGCCGCGGGCGCAGATGACGGCGTCGACGGTGGGGTCGAGCCAGGCGGACTGGAGGTCGGCGGCGCGGTCGGCGTCGGTGCCGGCGAGGTAGCCGAGGGTGGGGTGGGTGTCGAGGACGTGCCGGGCGACGGTGACGCGCAGCCCCCAGGAGCGCAGGATCGCGCAGCCGTCGGTGAGCCGCTGGGGGTCGATCGGGCCGCTGGGGGCGACGACGGCGATGTGGTCGCCGGGGTGTAGGTGCGGCGGGCGGGTCAGCCCCTGGCCGGGCGTGGTCGGGTGCTGGTCCATGGGCCGGGTCACCTTTCGGGGGAGGCCGGGTACGGGCGGCCTCGGTGTGGTCGAGGCCGCCCGGTGACGATATGCCCCCGTGTCGGCGAACCGGTGTCCGCGGGTCGACGTCTGTGGGCCGACGTCTACAGGTCGATGTCGGTGGGTCAGTGGGCCGCGGACGCGGGGTCGCTCGGGCCGCTGGGGCCGCTCTTCAGATCGCCCCCATCACCGCCCTGACCTCGTCGAGGGTGGCGTCGGCGATGGCGTTGGCTCGTTCGGCCCCGTCGCGCAGGACCTGGCGCAGGTGTCCGCGGTCGGTGGCGAGTTCGGCGCGGCGGGTGCGCAGGGGGCGGAGGTGCTCGTTGACGGAGTCGGTGACGGTGCGCTTGAGCGCGGCTGCGCCGCGGTCGCCGATCTCCTCGGCGATCTCCTCGGGCGCGCGGTCCTGGCAGAGCGCGGCGAGCAGGAGGAGACCGGAGACCTCGGGGCGGTTGACCGGGTCGTAGTCGATCCGGCGGTCGGCGTCCGTCATGGCACCGCGGATGGCCCGGGCGGTCTCGTCCTCGGTGGCGCCGAGCGGGATGGCGTTGCCCCGGCTCTTGCTCATCTTGCCGCCGTCGGTGCCGAGCAGCAGCGGGGCGTCGGAGAGCAGGGCCTGGGGAGCGGGGAAGACGGCGCCACCGTCGACATGCGGGTAGCGCTCGTTGAAGCGGCGGGCGACGGTGCGGGCGACTTCGAGGTGGGGCAGCTGGTCCTGGCCGACCGGGACGAGATTCGCCTTGCAGAAGAGGATGTCGGCGGCCTGGTGGACGGGATAGGTGAACATCAGCCCGTTGACGGCGGACTGGCGGGAGTGCGCGATCTCGTCCTTGACGGTGGGGTTCCGGTTCAGTTCGGCGACGCTGACCAGGCTGAGGAAGGGCAGGAGCAACTGGTTGAGAGCGGGGACGGCGCTGTGCGCGAAGATCGTGGCGTGGTCGGGGTCGAGTCCGGCCGCGAGGTAGTCGAGGACGAGGTTCTCGGTGTGCTCGGCGAGCCGGTCGGCGATGTCCCGGTCGGTGATGACCTGGTAGTCGGCGATCACGACGAACATCTCGACGCCCTGGTTCTGCAGTCGGACGCGGTTGCGCAGGGTGCCGAAGTAGTGGCCGAGGTGGAGCAGTCCGGTGGGGCGGTCCCCGGTGAGGACGCGGTGGGTGGCCGGGTCGGCGGTGAAGGTGGCGGTGGAGGCCGCGGTCTCGGCGGTCGTGGTCTCGCTCGTTGCGGTGGTCGCGGCCTCGGTGGTCGTGGTCGTCGCGGTGGTCATCGGGTGTCTCCTCGGTACGGCGGCGGTGGCGGCCGTCCGGGGCGGGGCCCGGTTCCATGGGAAACGCAACAGGGCCGTCCATTCCGGACGGCCCTGTTCGAGCATGAGGGGTGGCCGTCCCTAGGACGGCCACCAGCACAGGCCCGTGTGAAGCTTCATGCGTTCGAGCATAGCGCCGGTTGCCAGCGCCGTGGTCGGTTCGGTCCTCGCCGTGGTCGGTTCAGTCCTCGACGACCAACGCGGGGGTGTCCTTGCGCAGCGTCTCGCCGCGGAAGAACTCCGGCCGCACCAGGCCGTAGCAGGTCATCAGCACGGCGCCGAGCAGCAGGATGCCGACGCCGATGACGAACACCGAGCCGATGCCGAAGACGGCGCCGCTGCCGTAGTCCGGACTCCAGGCGTCGGTGAGGGTCTGCAGGAAGACCGCGCTCAGCAGCACGCCGCCGAGCAGTGGAGCGGCGCCCTTGAGGAGCAGGTCGCGCAAGCTGGCGCGCAGCGAGCGGCGGAAGTACCAGACGCAGGCGAACGCGGTCAGCGCGTAGTAGAAGCAGATCATCAGGCCGAGCGCCAGGATGGTGTCCTGGACGACGTTCTCGCTGATCAGGCTCATGCCGACGTAGAAGACGGCGGTGGCGATCCCGGCTGCGACGGTGGCGTACCCCGGCGTGCGGAAGCGCGGGTGGACGGCACCGAAGCGCGGCGGCACGGCGCGGTAGGCGCTCATCGCGAGCAGGGTGCGGGCCACCGGGATGAAGGTGGTCTGCAGGCTGGCGGCGGCGCTGGCGACGACGGCCAGGAAGAGCAGGATGCTCCAGGGCGAGCCGAGCACCGGGCGGGCGAGCGCGGAGAAGACGTTGTCGGCGGTCTCGGGGTTGCCGAGGCCGGAGCCGGTGGAGCCGACGCCCGCGAACATCTGGGAGGCGATCGCGACCAGCAGGTACGAGCCGACCAGGGTGACCATGGAGATCATCGCGGCGCGGCCGGGTGTCTTGGCGCTGCCGAGGGTCTCCTCGTTCATGGTGAGGCAGGTGTCCCAGCCCCAGTACATGAAGATCGACAGCGACAGGCCGGCGGTGAACGCGCTGAAGGAGCTGACCTGGAGCGGGTTCAGCCAGGAGAACGAGAAGCCGATCGAGTCGGGCAGGTCGCCGGCGGCGGCCTTGGCGATGGCGATGACCGAGAACAGCACCAGCACGGCGAGTTGGAGGCCGACCAGGCTGTACTGGAACCACTTGGTGGCCGTCATCCCCCGGTAGCTCATCGCGGTGGCGCCGCCGATCAGCAGGACGACGGTGAGCAGGTGGACGGCCTTGTTCTGGTCGAGCCCGGCGACCCAGCTGCTGCCGGTCATCTCACCGAGCATCAGGTAGAGGAAGTCGGTCGCGACCCCGGCCAGGTTGGAGAGCACGATGATGGTCGCCACGGTCAGGCCCCAGCCGGCCATCCAGCCGACCCGGGGGCCGAAGGCCTTGACCGTCCAGGTGAAGGACGTCCCGCAGTCCGGGAAGTCCTTGTTCAGCTCCTTGTAGGCGAACGCGACGAGCAGCATCGGCAGGAAGCCGGCCAGGAACACGGCCGGCATCTGCACGCCGACCGCGGTGACGGTCGGCCCGAGTGTCGCGGTCAGGCAGTAGACCGGGGCGACCGTGGAGACGCCCAGGACCACACTGCTCAACAGGCCCACCGAGTTGCCCTGTAGACCCTTGTCCCCCGCTCCCCCAGCCGTCCCCTGGTCGGGGACTCCACCACTGATGCCACTGACCGGGGCACCCTGCGGAGCGCCGGGCGCCATTGCCCGGCCGCTGCTTGTGTGCTCTGAGAGCTGCTGATCAAACACCAGCGCACCCTAGGCGCGAGCATGGAAGGTTGAGTAGACCAACTCTTGGTGATCTAAACCACTTGCTTCGATTCGTTCTTGGAGTGGCCATGCGGGGCGACGCATTAACGGCATGTCAACCCGTGTACCTTTGTTTCGAAGGGTTGAGGTCAAGAGAATTTCTCCCTTATGTCAAGGTTTGAGATATTTCGACCCGCAGCCCGGACGGCCCGCGGCACCCCGCTCCTCGCGCGTCGGATAGGTTTGCCTCACCTAACCTCGACCTAACCTCGACCGCGAAGGAGCGTCGCGTGGCCCCCAACCCCGACGGCCTGGCCCTCGTCCCCCGCACCCCCTCCCGCCGCAGGTTCCTCTCCGCCGGGATCGCCGGCGGGGCGGTACTCGGCCTCGGCGGGCTGCTCACCGCCTGCGGCAGCTCGGGCGGATCGGGCGGATCGGGCGGCAGCGGCGGCGCAACGCCGGGATCCGGCGGCGCCTCGGCCGACCAGAAGTCGGTCAAGCAGGGCGGCGACGACTACGCCACCGTGATCGAGAAGATGAAGGGCTTCGGCACCGACGCCGCCCCCGGCGTCTACCCGCGCACCGTCAAGCACGCCATGGGCGAGACCGTCATCCCCGCCAAGCCCACCCGGGTCGTGGTGCTGGACACCGGCGAGCTCGACAACGTCGTGTCGCTCGGCATCCAGCCGGTGGGCATCGTCTACACCGACGGCTCCAAGTCCCTGCCCTCCTACCTCAAGGACAAGGCCGGCAACCCGGCCAACGTCGGCACCATCAACAGCCTCAACCTGGAGGCCATCGCCGCGCTCAAGCCCGACCTGATCCTCGGCAGCCAGCTGCGCGCCCAGGACCAGTACGCGCAGCTGTCCAAGATCGCGCCGACCGTCTTCTCGCTGCGCCCCGGCTACCCCTGGAAGCAGAACTTCCAGCTCAACGCCAGCCCGTTCGGCCTGGAGGCGGAGGCCAAGGCCCAGCTCGACGCGTACCAGGCGGCCGCCACCGCGATCGGCACCAAGCTCGGCGACAAGCGGCCCACCGTCACGCCGCTGCGCTTCATGCCCGGCCGCACCCGGCTGTACGCCGAGCTGTCCTTCATCGGCACCATCCTCACCGACGTACCGCTGCCGCAGCCCAAGATCGAGCAGGTCAAGGAACTCGCGGTGGAGATCAGCCCGGAGCAGATCGACAAGGCCGACGCCGACTGGATCTTCTACGGCGTGTACGGCACCCCGAGCTCCACCAACCAGGACGCGGTGCTCGGCGGCGCGCTCTGGAAGACCCTCGGCGCGGTCAAGTCCGGTCAGGCACGGCCGGTTTCGGACGAGACCTGGTTCCTCGGGCTCGGCGTCATGGCGGCCAACGCGGTGCTCGTCGACCTCAAGGGCTTCGTCGCGCCCGGCACTTGAGCCGACACACGGGGTAGGGACGGGCGGTGGTCTCGCGCACACCCCCGGAACTGATGCTTGGAGCTGGTCGCGCGGTGCGGGAGGATCATCGGGACCGTCCCCCGAAGGGCCCGTGCCGATGACCTCGCTCCACCCCACCGCAACCGACCCGTCCCTGCCCGGCCCGCCCGGGGACAGCGCCGGATCCGCGCCCCCGCCCGCCGCGCGCTGCTCCATCGCGACGGCCGCCGAGACCGGCCCGGGCTGCGCTCCGGGCTCCGCCCCGTCCGGTACGGCCGGCGGACCGCGCCAAGCCGGCGGCTCGCGCCACGACTCGGTGCCGCAGCCGCGCGGACGGGAGGGCGCGGCGGGGGGCACCCCGGCTGCTGCGGCGGGCGAGCCGGCGGCGACGGACGATCCGACCACGTCGCGGCTGCGGGCGGCGCTGGCCGACCGGCTGCGGGCCGCGCGCGCCCAAGGCCGCTCGGTCGCCGAACTGGCGGCCGCGTGCCGGCGGCCGGTCTCGGAGGTGCGGGCGCTGCTCGGCGAGAGTGCCGAGGGTGCCGAGGGCGGCGAGGGCGACGAGGGCGACGAGGACGATGCACGCGGTGCGCACGGCGCGAACCGTGCCGACGTCCCGGGCGACGGCGGGGCTCCGGGCGTCGGAGTCGAGGCCGAGTACGTCCGGTTCCACCGGCCGCCCGCCCTCCCGGAGGGTGACCGGGCCGTTCCCGTGCTGCGCGCGGCACGCGAGGAACTGCGGACCACCGGCTCCCGGCGTCCCTCGCCTTCGCGCCGGCTGCGCCGGATGCACCCGCAGGCCGCCGCAACCGGGCAGGAGGCGACCGCACGGGAGACGGCCGCGGCCGAGCCCTTCATGACGGCATCCGCGACGGCCGCGACGGCATCCACGGCGCCCGCCACACCTGCGGCCTCGACCGACCTCCCGGGTGCGGCCTGGGCGGCGGCGGCCGCGCCGGGCACGGGTGAACTCGCCGGTGCCGTCGAGCCGGTGGCAGCACCGTCGGCCGTCGACCCCGACGTGGCGCGGGCCGAGACACCGCTCGGCATCCTGATCGGCGGCAGCCCGCACCAGCCCGAGGCCGTCGGGCGACCGGAGGAGCGGGCACCGGTCCGGGTGATTGCGAAGCCGGTCCGGATCGGCCGCGGCACCAGCCTGATCGTGCTGCCCGCGTGGCGCCCCGCCATCGCCGTCTCGGTGCCGACCGAGCAACTGCTGTCCGCGACCGGGCTCGCCTACGAGCGGCTGGCCGACGCGCAGCTGACCGTGCTCATGAACCCTTGCGCGCTGCACGACCGGGAGCTGGACCTGCACGGCTGGGAGTCCGGCCCGGCCGGGCGGGTCCGACGCGGCGGGCGCCCGTAGGGGCGTGCGTTCGGGGCCCGTCTGCGGCGGGCATCGGTCAGCCGTGCGGTCGGCCGGCCGGCGGCCGCCCGTAGGGGCGTCAGTAGGCGGCCGTCAGCGGGTGGCCGGGGTGTTCGGGACAAAGCCGAGGTCGACGGGCACCGGGATCCGGCCGTCGACGGCCCAGCCCTCGCGGACGGTGTCCAGCAGCTCCGGCAGTCGGGGCGGCCAGAGGGCATCGGCGTTCTCATCGGCCAGGTCGGCCGGGGTCCACCAACGCCAGTCGAGGATCCGGTCCTCGGCGTGCACCGCGCTGACGTCACCGACCGGGCCGCGGTGCGGTCCGGTGGTGAGGTAGATGTGCTCGTGCTGGCGCACCGGAGTGCCGTGCCAGGTGAAGTCGTGCTCCCAGGTGCAGAGCAGCGGGCCGGGTTCGAGGTCGCTCCAACCGGTCTCCTCCCAGAGCTCGCGCCGGGCACCGGTCCACGGGGTCTCGCCGGGCTCCAACCCGCCGCCCGGCATGGTCCAGTGGACGCCGACCTCGTCGTTGTCCGAACGGAGCAGGAAGACCGAGCCGCTCTCGTCCAGGACGACCGTGCGAGCCGCCTGCCGGGGGACGCGGGTGCGGGGTCTCAGCAGATTTCGCATCGGATCACTCTCCCAGCACCCCGGCCGGGTCGTCGAGCGGGTTTGACGCCACGAAAGCCGCCGACGCCGCCCCGCTCGGGGCCTTACCCTGGCGGCCATGCCCGTACCCGTGATCCTCTTCCCCGCCGACCCGCTCAACCCGCGCCGACCCGACCCGCACTTCGCCTGGGAGGCCCGGCTGCTACGGGAGTTGGGCGGCGAGCACCACCTGGTCGACCACGACGCGCTGCTCGCCGGGCATGCCGAGGAGGCGGTCCGGCAGGTGCCCCGGGACGGTGGTCCGCTCTGGTACCGGGGCTGGATGCTCCCGTCCGACCGCTACGCCGGCTTCGCCACCGCACTCGCCATGCGCGGCGGCACCCTGCTGACCAGCGCGGCCGGCTATGTGACGGCACACGAACTGCCCGGCTGGTACGGCGTGTTCGAGGGGGCGACCCCGCCCAGCGTGTGGATCCCCACCACCGGCACGGTCGCGCCCGGGCCGGCGGAGCTGGCCGCCGCCGTGGCGCGGCTCGGCGGGAGCGGGCCAGCGATCGTCAAGGACTATGTGAAGTCGCGCAAGCACGAGTGGCACGAGGCCTGTTTCATCCCCGAGTTGGCCGATCCGGCGGCCGTCTGGCGGGTGGTGGCGCGGTTCGTCGAGCTGCAGGGCGAGTTCCTGGCCGGCGGGGTGGTGCTGCGGCGGTACGAGGAGTTCGAGCGCCGGGCCGATGGCACGGGCGGTGGCTCGGGCAGTGGCTCGGCCGACGGAGTGGACGATGGCTTGGGCGGTGGCTCGGACGACCGGTCGGGCGGCGGGGACGGGCGGGCCGTGGAGGCGCGGGTGTGGTGGCTGGACGGCGAACCCGTCCTGGTCGGGCCACACCCGGACGCGCCGCACCGCACCGTCGAACCCGACCTCACCGGCGTCCAGTCCTTGGTCCGGACGCTCGGCTGCCGCTTCATCACCACCGACCTCGCCAGCCGGGCCGACGGCTCCGGCTGGCGGGTGGTCGAGGTCGGGGACGGGCAGGTCAGCGACCTCCCGCGCGGGATCGACGCCTCCGGCCTGCTGGCCTCGCTGATCGCCGCCTGACAGGCCGGACAAGACGGACCGGAGGTGGCGGGCCGCACCCGGCGGTCGGGCGGGCGCGCCCGCCCGCACACGACGCCCCGCCAGGCGGCTCCCAGGGCAGTTCCCGGGCGGCGGACTACCCGGCAGCGACGGTCTCGACCGCCGGGTGGCCGTCCGCGATGAACGCCTGCCAGAGCCGGGCGTACGTGCCGCCCCGGGCGAGCAGTTCGGTGTGCGTGCCGTCCTCGACCACCCGGCCGTGGTCCAGCACGACGACCCGGTCGGCGCGCTCGGCGGTGGTCAGCCGGTGGGCGATGACCAGCGTGGTGCGGCCACCGCTGAGCCGGTCCGCAGCCTGGTTGACCGCCGCCTCGGTGGCCAGGTCAAGTGCCGCGGTCGCCTCGTCGAGCAGCAGGATGTCCGGATCGACCAGTTCGGCCCGGGCCAGGGCGATCAACTGGCGCTGGCCCGCGGAGAGGTTGCGGCCGCGGCCCGCGACCTCGTGGTCGTAGCCTCCGGACAGCCGGACGATCATGTCGTGCGCGCCCACCGCCCGTGCCGCCGCCTCCACCTCGGCCGCCGAGGCGTCGGGCCGGCCGTAGGCGATCGCCTCGCGCACCGTGCCCGCGAACAGGTACGCCTCCTGCGGCACCACGCCCAACCGGTGGCGGTACTGCGCCAGGTCGAAGCGGGTGAGGTCGACGCCGTCCACCCGCACGGTGCCCGCCGTCGCGTCGTAGAACCGGGCGACCAGCTTCACCAGCGTCGACTTGCCGGCACCGGTCTCACCCACCAGGGCCACCGTCTGCCCGGCCGGTATGTGCAGATCCACGCCGGTCAGCACGCTCGGGGCGCCGTCCGCACCGCCGTTGTAGGCGAAGCCGACGCCCTCGAAGGAAATCTCACCGCGCAGCCCCTTGGGCACCGGGACGGGGTCGGCCACCTCGGCCGTGGTGGTCGGGGTGCGCAGCAGCTCCCGGATCCGGCCGAGGCCCACCGCGGCCTGCTGGTAGCCGTCGAACACCTGGGACAGCTGGTTGACCGGTGCGAAGAACAGATCGATGTACAGCAGGTACGCGACCAGCGCGCCGACCGTCAGCGTCCCGGCGTCGACCCGGGCCGCGCCCACGATCAGCACCAGTGCGGCGGCCACGCTGGAGAGGAACTGGACGAACGGGAAGTACAGCGAGATGTACAGCTGCGCGCGCACCCGGGCCTCGCGGTAGGCGACGCCCCGGGCGACGAAGCGGTCGGTGTTGGTGTCCAGGCGGCGGAAGGCCTGGACGATCCGCATGCCGGCCACGTTCTCCTGCAGGTCGGCGTTGACGGTGCTGATGAGGTCCCGGGACAGCTCGTACTGGTCCCTGGACTTCCTGCGGAACACCAGCGTGGCGATCACCAGCAGGGGCAGCACCGCGAAGACCACCAGGGCCAGGCCGGCGTCGATGATCAGCAGCGCGGCGAAGATCCCGGCGAAGGTCAGCACGCTGACCGCGGCGGTGACCACGCCCGTCTGCAGGAAGGACGTCAGCGAGTCCAGGTCGGTGGTCATCCGGGTCATGATCCGGCCGGACAGCTCGCGCTCGTAGTAGTCCAGGCCGAGCCGGTTGAGGTGGGCGAAGATCTTGAGCCGGAGCGTGTAGAGCACCCGCTCGCCGGTACGGCCGCTGACCCGGTTCTCGGCGCTCTGCACCACCCAGTCCAGCAGCACCACGACGAGCGCGGTGAGTGCGGCCACGGCGACCCCGGACATCAGGGCTTTGCTCACGCCCTGGTCGATGCCGTGCCGGATCAGCACGGGCAGCACCAGGCCGGCGCCCGCGTCGAGGGCGACGAGCAGGAGGGCGAGGGCGAGCGGGGCGCGGAAGGGGCGCAGCAGGCGGCGGAGGGTGAAGTCCGGGTCGCCGGCCTCGGCCTGGGCGCGGGGGACCGCCGGGGAGTCGGCGGCCGGCGGGAGGGCGGCGACCTTGGTGAGCAGGTCGGGGTCGGCGGTGCGGGCCGCCTTGACCAGGGCGGGGGTGGGGAGGGCGGGGGGCGTCGCCGGGGCCTGCTCTTGTGCCTGCCCGTGTGTCTGCCCGTGTGCCTGCCCTCGTGTCGGCTCGGAGACGTGCTCGGCGGTGTGCGCGGAGGTCGGCGCGTCAATCGGCTCAGAGGCCGGCTCGGAGGCCGGCTCGACCTCGGACGGCCGGGTGGTGCGGCCGGCCTCGGGATCGGTGATCAGGGCCCGGTACTGGGGACATCGGGCGTCGAGTTCCTCGTGCGTCCCGATGTCCAGCAGCCGACCGTGGTCCAGGACGGCGATCCGGTCGGCGAGTTGGAGGGTCGAGCGGCGGTGGGCGATCAGCAGCGTGGTGCGGCCGGTCATCACCGAGCGCAGCGCGTCGTGGATCTCCGCCTCGATCTGCGGGTCCACCGCGGAGGTGGCGTCGTCCAGCAGCAGGATCCGAGGGTCGGTGAGGATCGCCCGGGCCAGCGCGATCCGCTGGCGCTGGCCGCCGGAGAGGGTCAGGCCCTGCTCGCCGACCTTGGTCTCGTAGCCGTCCGGCAGCGCGCGGATGAACTCGTCGGCCTGGGCGGCGCGTGCGGCCGCCAGGATCTGCTCGTCCGTGGCGTCCGGGCGGCCGTAGGCGATGTTGGTGCGGACCGACTCGGAGAACAGGAAGCTCTCCTCGGGGACGATGCCGACCGCCGCGCGGACCGAGTCCAGGGTGAGGTCGCGCAGGTCGTGGCCGTAGAGCCGGACGGCGCCGGCCGCCGGGTCGTAGAAGCGCGGCACCAGTTGCGCCACCGTCGACTTGCCGGAGCCGGAGGCCCCGACCAGGGCGAGGGTCTCGCCGGGCGCGAGCTTCAGGCTGAGGCCGTGCAGCACGGGGGCGGGGTGCTCGGGGTCGTAGCGGAACTCGACCTGGTCGAACTCCAACGCGACGTCGGAGGTGCGGGGGCCCGCGGTGGCGCCCTCGCGGGTGCCGGCGGTGGCACTATCGCCGGCGCCGGCGGTGGCTCCGTCACGGGTGCCGTCTCCGGTGAGGTCCAGGGTGAGCGCGTCCGGGCGCTCCTGGACCAGCGGGCGCTCGTCGATCAGCTGGAGGACGCGCTCCACCCCGGCCCGCGCCTGTTGGCCGACCGTGATGACCATGGTGAGCATCCGCACCGGGCCGGTCATCTGCGCGACGTAGGTGGAGAAGGCGACGAAGGTTCCGAGCGAGACCTGGCCGTCGACGGCCAGCCAGCCACCGAAGGCCAGCACCGCGACCTGCGCGAGCGCGGGGATGACCTGCATCGCCGGGTTGTAGCGGGCGTTGAGCCGGATCGCCCGGAGCCGGGCGGCGAACAGGTCGCGGGAGGCCCGCTCCAGCTTGTCCAGCTCCTGCGTCTCCTGGCCGAAGCCCTTGACCACCCGGACGCCGCCGATCGCGCCGTCCACCACGCCCGCGACGGCGGCCGCCTCCTGTTGGGCGGCCCAGGTGGCGGGGAACAGCCGCTTGCGGCTGAGGACGGTGATCCACCACAGCACGGGGCCCATCACCACGGCTATCAGGGTCAGCGGCGGGGAGAGCCAGATCATCACGGCCAGCGACATGACGAACATCAGCAGGTAGCCGGTCATCATCGGCAGCATCGAGAGCAGGCCGTTGATCAGCTGGAGGTCGGAGGTCGCGCGCCCGACCACCTGGCCGGTGTCCAGGCGGTCCTGGCGGTGGCCGTCGAGTCGGCCGAGCGAGCGGAACAGGTCGCTGCGCATGTCGTGCTGGACGTCCAGGGCGAGCTGACCACCGTAGTAGCGGCGGACCTGGGTGCAGCCGAAGACGACGGCGGCGGCGAGCAGCAGCACCACCGCCCAGGGGACCAGCGAGCGGGTGTGGGCGGTGATGACGTCGTCGATGATCAGCTTGGTGACCAGCGGCACCAGCGAGGTGACGGCCATGCCGACGAGCGAGGCGCCGAACGCGAGCAGCACGCTGCGGCGGGACCGCCAGCAGTAGCCGACCAGGCGGTGCAGCCAGCCGGCGGCCTGCGGGTGGTCGCCGTCCGGCTGCGGGCTCGCGCCGGGGGTCGGTGAGCCGCTCGGGGATTGCTCCACCGTGGATCCGTGAGTCTCAGGCATATTTAGGGATGCTAACCATTTCGTCGGGTGGCCGCCACGGCGTTTTCCGACCCGGGCAGGGTCGGAGCGGACCGAGGCAGCCCTGATCGTCCGGTCCGGCGGACTGACCAACAGCCTGCGGCCTGCGGTGATTCCCGATCGAATCCCCGCACCGCCCAGCGGCCCCCGCCTACTTCCAGGGTCGCGGACGGCCCGCCGAACGCCCAGCGGCCAAGGACGGGCGGGCGCCGTCCTTTGGACCTAGGGCGCCGGGGCCGCCGGGGCCACCGGGGCCCATCCAGCCTTGAAGCCCGCCCGGCCTTGGGGCTCGTCCGGCCTTGGGACCCGCCCGGCCTTGGGACCCGCCCGGCCTTGGAACCCGCCCGGCCTTGAGGCCCTGGTGCACGTCCCGGGGCAGGCCCGGCTCAGGCGGGCGCGGACACCGAGTCGGCCGCCGCCGCGAAGGCACCCTGGGCGAGGGCGTGCAGCAGGGCGGCCATGCCGTCGCGCTGGAGGCCGGAGCGCTCGTCCTGGGTGAGGTTCGGGCCGAGGCTGTGCGGGGTCGAGTTGATCAGGCCGAAGACGGCGTGCACGGTGGCCCGGGCCACCGGCTCGGCGGCTGGGCCGGTCAGCTGCGGGTAGACCTGCCGGACCACGTCCACCCACAGCTCGACGTAGCCGCGCTGGAGGCGGCGGACGGTGCGACGGTCCTCCTCCTTGAGGTTCAGCAGCTCGCGGTCGTGCAGGGTGATCAGGTCGCGGTCGTCGAGGGCGAAGTCGACGTGGCCGCCGATCAGCGCGTCCAACGCGGCGGCCGGACCGTCACCGCCGCCCGCCCGACGCCGCCCCTCCTCCAGCAGGCGCTCACTGATGCCGATCAGCAGATCGGCGAGCATCGCGTCCTTTCCGGCGAAGTGGCGGTAGAGCCCGGGGCCGCTGATGCCGACGGCCTTGCCGATCTCGTCCACGCCCACCCCGAGGAAGCCCCGGGCCGCGAAGAGGCGCGCGGCCTCCCGACGGATCTGGTCGCGGCGTGGGAGCGCGGAGGCTGCGGGGACGTTCGGCATGCTGCCCATCGTAGACAGTCGGGTTATCGACCGTTAACCTGGGAGGGTAAGTTAACGTTAATTAACGTAGGGATCATGGGCGCACCACTTCCGGCCGCCCACCTGCTGCCGAGGGCAAGGGAGCTCTTGGGAATGGTCATCTCAACCGCCGGCGTACCCACCAGCGTCCATGGCAGCGCAGCGACCGGCGCCACGGCGGCGCCAGGTGCCGTCCCGCCGGGAGCCGCCGCTCCCGCGCCCCGGCTCGGCACCTCGGTCGATCCGGGTTCCGCCGCCTACCTCGCCAACGCCGAGGCGCACCGGGCCCTCGTCGCCGAACTGCGCGCGAAACTCGACGCGGCGGCCCTCGGCGGCGGCGCCAAGGCCCGCGCCCGGCACACGGCGCGCGGCAAGCTCCTCCCCCGCGACCGGGTGGACACCCTGCTCGACCCGGCCTCGCCCTTCCTGGAACTGGCCCCGCTGGCCGCCGACGGGATGTACGGCGGGGCGGCGCCCGCGGCCGGGGTGATCGCGGGCATCGGCCGGGTCGCCGGACGCGAGGTGGTGGTCGTCGCCAACGACGCCACCGTCAAGGGCGGCACCTACTACCCGATGACCGTCAAGAAGCACCTGCGCGCCCAGGAGGTCGCGCTGGAGAACCGGCTGCCCTGTGTCTACCTGGTGGACTCCGGCGGCGCCTTCCTCCCCATGCAGGACGAGGTCTTCCCGGACCGCGACCACTTCGGCCGGATCTTCTACAACCAGGCCAGGCTCTCCGCCGCGGGCATCCCGCAGATCGCCGCCGTGCTCGGCTCCTGCACGGCCGGCGGTGCGTACGTCCCGGCGATGAGCGACCAGGCCGTGATCGTGCGCAACCAGGGCACGATCTTCCTGGGCGGGCCACCGCTGGTGAAGGCCGCCACCGGCGAGGTGGTCACCGCCGAGGAACTGGGCGGCGGCGACCTGCACTCCCGTACCTCGGGCGTGACGGACCACCTGGCCGAGGACGACGCCCACGCCCTCTCCATCGTCCGCACGATCGTGGCCGGGCTCGGCCCGCGCTCGGCCAGGCCGTGGCCGCTCACCCCGGTCGAGCCGCCGACCGTGGACCCGGCCGGCCTGTACGGGGCCGTCCCGGTCGACCCGCGCACGCCCTACGACGTGCGCGAGGTGATCGCCCGGCTGGTCGACGGCAGCCGGTTCGCCGAGTTCAAGGCCGAGTACGGCGCGACCCTCGTCACCGGCTTCGCCCGGATCCACGGCCACCCCGTCGGCATCGTCGCCAACAACGGCGTGCTGTTCTCCGAGTCGGCCCTCAAGGGCGCCCACTTCATCGAGTTGTGCGACCAGCGCGGCATCCCCCTCCTCTTCCTGCAGAACATCACCGGGTTCATGGTCGGCCGGCAGTACGAGGCGGGCGGCATCGCCAAGCACGGCGCCAAGATGGTCAACGCCGTCGCCTGCACCCGCGTCCCGAAGCTGACCGTGGTGATCGGCGGCTCGTACGGAGCCGGCAACTACTCGATGTGCGGCCGGGCCTACTCACCTCGCTTCCTGTGGATGTGGCCGGGCTCCAAGATCTCCGTGATGGGCGGTGAACAGGCGGCCTCCGTCCTCGCCACCGTCCGCCGCGACCAGTTGGAGGCCCACGGCGAGCAGTGGCCGGCCGAGGCGGAGGAGGAGTTCAAGCGCCCCGTCCGCGAGCAGTACGAGCACCAGGGCAACGCCTACTACGCCACCGCCCGGCTCTGGGACGACGGCGTGATCGACCCGATGGACACCCGCACCGTCGTCGGCCTCGCCCTCACCGCCTGCGCCAACGCCCCGCTCCCGCCGCCCGGCCCGTACGGGGTCTTCCGAATGTGACCCCGCTCCGGTGGGTGTGACCTCCTCCCATGGAGGTGACCCCACTCGGGTGTGACTCCGCTCGGGTATGACTCCGCTCGGGTGTGTGACTCCCGCGGCGCCGGCGCACCGCCCGTGCCGGCGCCGCCTCCCCCTCCATCGCCACCTCCTTCGTACGGCTCCCCTCGACCCGGAGGAACGCCTCCCATGTTCGACACAGTTCTGGTCGCCAACCGCGGCGAGATCGCCCTCCGGGTGATCCGCACCCTGCGGCGGCTCGGTGTGCGCTCGGTCGCCGTGTTCAGCGACGCCGACGCCGACGCGCCGCACGTCCGCGAGGCGGACGTCGCGGTCCGGCTCGGCCCGGCCGACCGCAGCGACAGCTCCGCGGCCGAGACCTATCTGCGCACCGACCAGATCCTCGCCGCCGCCCGCCGCACCGGCGCCCAGGCCGTCCACCCCGGCTACGGCTTCCTCGCCGAGAACGCCGGCTTCGCCCGCGCCTGCGCCGACGCCGGCCTCGTCTTCATCGGACCTCCTCCCGGTGCGGTCGAACTGATGGGTGACAAGATCAACGCCAAGGAGGCCGTCCGGACCGCCGGCGTCCCGGTGGTCCCCGGCAGCCAGGCCACCGCGCCCACCGACGAGGACCTCCTCGCCGCCGCCGAGGAGATCGGCTACCCCGTGCTGCTCAAGCCGTCCGCTGGCGGCGGTGGCAAGGGCATGCGCCTCGTGCGGGACCCCGTCGACCTGCCCACCGAGATCGCCGCCGCCCGCCGCGTCGCCCGGACCGCCTTCGGCGACGACACCCTGCTGCTGGAACGCTGGATCGACCGACCGCGCCACATCGAGGTGCAGGTGCTCGCCGACGCCCACGGCGCCACCGTCCACCTCGGCGAGCGCGAGTGCAGCCTCCAGCGCCGCCATCAGAAACTGATCGAAGAGGCTCCCTCCGTTCTCCTCAACGCCGAGACCCGCGCCGCGATGGGCGCCGCGGCCGTCCGAGCCGCGGAGTCCTGCGGCTACACCGGGGCCGGCACCGTGGAGTTCATCGTCCCCGGCATCGACCCGGACTCCCCCACCACCACCTCCGCCGAGGAGGGGGTTCGGGACTTCTTCTTCATGGAGATGAACACCCGCCTCCAGGTGGAACACCCCGTCACCGAACTCGCCATCGCCGTCGGCGACGATTCAGCCCGACTCGACCTGGTCGAGTGGCAGCTGCGGATCGCCTCGGGCGAACGGCTCTCCTTCGATCAGTCCGACATCTCCTTCCTGGGCCACGCCATCGAGGCCCGGATCTGCGCTGAGGACCCGGAACGGGACTTCCTGCCCACCGGCGGGCGCATCCTCGTCCTGGACGAGCCCCGGGGCGAGGGCGTACGCGTCGACTCCGGGGTCGCCCCCGGATCCGTCGTCACCAGCGCCTACGACCCCATGCTCGCCAAGGTCATCGCGTACGGGCCCGACCGCCCGACCGCGCTGCGCCGGCTCCGCGCCGCACTGGCCGACACCCGCATCCTGGGCGTCACCACCAATACGGGATTCCTGCGACGGCTACTCGCACACCCCGAGGTCGTCGCCGGCCGACTGGACACCGGCCTGGTGGAACAGACGGCCCAACAGCAACCCGCCCTGCTCGCCTCGCCGTACTCCCCGACGAACGCGGCGGGTGCGACGAACGCGATGAACGCGGCGGATGCAGCACATGCGGCGCATGCGGCGAACGAAGCGAGCGCGGCAACCGTGGTGAACGAAGCCGACGCCGAAGCGACCGGCCCGCTGACGGTCGAAACACCACCACCTGCCCACCTCCTCTACTACGCGGCCGCGCTGGCGCGGCACCTGGACCTGACCCCGGCCGCCGACCCCGGCGGCTGGACCGACCCGTTCTCCCTTCCCTCCGGCTGGCGCCTGGGCGGCACCCCCGCCTGGACCACCCACCGACTCCGTACCCCCGGCCAGGACCCGGTCTCGGTGCGCATCCGTTCGATCACTGCGGGCAACGTAGCCGATGCCACTGACAATCCCGCCGAGCTCACCCGCGAGGTGGAGCTCCGGCTCGACGCCGGCCACGTCCACCGCGCCCGCGCGACCCTGACCGCCGACCGGCTGCACCTGACCGTCGACGGACTGCAGACCGCGTTCGCGCTGTCCACCGACGCCACCCCCGGCCTCGCCGCCGGCCCGGTGACCTGGCTCGGCGTCGAGGGCGACGCCTGGTCGCTGCACGCCTACGACCCGGTCGGCGAGAGCACCGCCGGAACCGCCGCCCACCACGGCGCCCTGACCGCCCCGATGCCCGGGACCGTCACCGTCGTCAAGACCACGGCGGGCGAGACGGTCCGCAAGGGCCAGCCCCTGCTCGTGTTGGAGGCCATGAAAATGGAACACGTGATCACCGCCCCGCACGACGGCGTGGTCGCCGAACTGCGGGCCACCGCCGGCGCCACCGTCGCGATGGAGGAACTGCTGGTCGTGGTCGCCCCGGCCGAGGACGACGCCGCCGAGCAGTCCGCCCCCGTGCCCGCCGAGGTGCGGTCATGACCGCCCCCGCCCGCGAACCCGACGCGCTAGACCTGGGCCTGCCCGACCCCGTCCGTGCCGCCGGCCTGCCCGAGGAGGTCCGGATCCACGAGGTCGGGCCGCGCGACGGCCTGCAGAACGAGGGCTCCCTGGTGCCCGTCGAGGTCAAGGCGGAGTTCATCGCCCGGCTCGCGGCCGCCGGGCTGCGCACCGTCGAGGCGACCAGCTTCGTTCACCCGAAATGGGTACCGCAGCTGGCCGACGCCGAGGAGCTGATGCCCCGGCTCGCCGGTCTGCCGGAGCGTCACCCCGGCCTGCGGCTGCCGGTGCTGGTGCCCAACGAGCGCGGCCTCGACCGCGCGCTCGCCCACCACGCCACCGACATCGCGGTGTTCGCCAGCGCCACCGAGACCTTCGCCCACCGCAACCTCAACCGCTCGGCGGACGAGGCGATGGCGATGTTCCGCCCGGTCGTGGCGCGGGCCGCCGAGGCCGGGGTGGCGGTCCGCGGCTACCTCTCGATGTGCTTCGGCGACCCCTGGGAGGGACCGGTCCCGGTCTCCCAGGTGGTCGGGTACGGCGTGCGGCTGCTGGAGATGGGCTGCGCGGAGCTGAGCCTCGGCGACACCATCGGCGTGGCCACCCCGGGCCAGGTCGGCGCCCTGCTGGCCGGCTTCGCGCGGGCCGGAGTGCCGGCCGACCGGCTCGCCGTGCACTTCCACGACACCTACGGCCAGGCGCTCAGCAACACCCTGACGGCCCTGCGCGAGGGGGTCACCACGGTGGACGCCTCGGCGGGCGGCCTCGGCGGCTGCCCGTACGCGAAGAGCGCCACCGGCAACCTGGCCACCGAGGACCTGGTGTGGATGCTGCACGGACTCGGCATCCGGACCGGGGTCGACCTGCGCGCGCTGGTCGCCACCAGCGGCTGGATGGCCGAGCAGCTCGGCCGCCCGAGCCCGTCCCGCACCGTCCAGGCGCTGCTCGGCGCCGCCCGGGGCTGACCCCGCCCCACCGCTCCCCCGGTGCCGGCCACCCGGAACCCGGGCCTCACCAGCACCGGGCCTCAGGCACCGTGTCTCAGGCACCAGGCACCAGGCACCAGGCACCAGGCACCAGGCACCGCTCATCGTCCAACCACACCGTGCGACCGTCACACCATCAGGCGGGCGCCGGTCATCCCGCTCACGCCCGCGGCCACCCCGGCCGGGCCCCAGGAGGATCACCATGTTCGACCACCGGCTCAGCAGCGAGTACGAGGACCTGCGGCGCACCGTCGCCGAGTTCGCCCAGGACGTGGTGGCGCCCAAGATCGGCGGGTTCTACGAGCGGGAGGAGTTCCCCTACGAGATCGTCCGCGAGATGGGGCGCATGGGCCTGTTCGGCCTGCCCTTCCCGGAGGAGTACGGCGGCATGGGCGGTGACTACTTCGCGCTCGGCATCGCCCTGGAGGAGCTCGCCCGGGTCGACTCCTCGGTGGCGATCACCCTGGAGGCGGCCGTCTCGCTCGGTGCGATGCCGATCCACCGGTTCGGGACGGAGGAGCAGAAGCGCGAGTGGCTGCCCCGGCTGACCTCCGGCGAACTTCTCGGCGCCTTCGGTCTGACCGAGCCCGAGGGCGGCTCGGACGCCGGCGCGACCCGCACGACGGCGCGGTACGACGAGACCACCGACGAGTGGGTCATCAACGGCACCAAGTGCTTCATCACGAATTCCGGCACGGACATCACCGGTCTGGTCACCGTCACCGCCCTCACGGAACCGATCGCTCGTTCGAGTGAAGAAGGCGAATTCCGCTCGCCAACGCGCGAAATCTCTTCCATCATCGTGCCCACCGGAACCCCGGGGTTCCAGGTATCGAAGAAGTACTCGAAGGTCGGGTGGAACGCATCCGACACCCACGAACTGTCCTTTACCGACTGCCGCGTTCCTGCGGCCAACCTGCTGGGCGAGCGTGGCCGAGGCTACGCCCAGTTCCTGCGGATCCTCGACGAGGGCCGCATCGCGATCGCAGCCCTGGCCACCGGCCTGGCCCAGGGGTGCGTCGACGAGTCCGTCAAGTACGCCGGCACGCGCCGGGCCTTCGGCCGGCCGATCGGCGCCAACCAGGCCATCCAGTTCAAGCTTGCCGACATGGAGCTGCGCGCCCACACCTCCCGCCTGGCCTGGCGGGACGCCGCCTCCCGGCTGCTGCACGGCGAACCGTTCAAGAAGGAGGCCGCGATCGCGAAGCTGTACTCGTCCGAGGCCGCCGTCGACAACGCCCGCGAGGCGACCCAGATCCACGGCGGGTACGGCTTCATGAACGAGTTCCCGGTCGCCCGTTTCTGGCGCGACTGCAAGATCCTGGAAATCGGGGAGGGCACATCGGAGGTTCAGCGCATGCTCATCGCCCGGGAGATCGGCGCCGCGTTCTGAGCCGAGCCGACCGGAGCAACACCCCGCTCCTCAGGCGGTGTTGAGGAGCGGGCGACAGCGGCGAGACGTCCCGAGGGGCGCGCGCAAGCAGCGCCCTGAGAGGGCGTCAGGGGATCACGATCACCGGGCGGTTGGCCCGCCGCGCCAGCCGTCCGGAGACCGAGCCGAAGATCTTGCCGAGCAGGCCGTGTGTCGTGCCGACGACGATCGCGTCGGCGGCGTACTCACGGCCGACCTCCTCGATCTCGTGGCAGATGTCGCCGCCGCGCTCGATCAGGATCCACGGCACCCCGGTGAGGAAGTCCGCGCAGGCGAGTTCCAGGCCCAGAACCTCGGTCCGGTGGTCGGGGAGGTCGACGAAGACGGGAGGTTCACAGCCTGCCCAGACAGTGGCGGGCAGGCGGTTGGCGACGTGCACGATCACCAGGCCGCACTGCGAACGACGCGCCATGCCCACCGCGTAGGCGAGGGCGCGCTCACTCGACAATGAGCCGTCGAAACCGACCACGACGCCGTGCTGGAACACCGGGTCGAGGGAGCGCGCGGACGCGTCCTGGGCCGTCGACTCGGTGTGCGCACCAGGCAGGCCGGACGCCTCCGGGCGCTCGGCACCCGGGCCCACGCGGCCCGTCACCGGAGACCCCGCCGCGTCGACCGCAGACTCGCCACGCCGCTGGCGAGGCCCTGAACGGCCGCGTCGAGCGAGGCCGCCGCGCCGGACGAGGCCACGCAGAGCACGCGCGAAGCCCTGGGGGTCGCCCCGCCCGGGGCCGGCTTCCTCGGTGCTCGGGTCACCGGCGCCACCTGGGGTGTCGGCGCGGTCACCGGCACGGTCGACTGTGCGGTCACCGGCCTGCTCGTCGGCGCGGTCGGCGGACGGCTCGCCGGCCCGGTCGGCGGCGCGCTCGTCAGCGTGCGCGGCGGCCGGCGTGCGGCCCGGTTCGTCAATCTGCCCGTCGGGCTTCCTGCCGGCAGGCAGCAGGCCCGATACCTCGGTGCGCCCGTCGGCTGGGGCGCGGTCCGCGTGGCCGTCGTCGTCCCCGGTCGCTGCGCCCGCGCTGCGGGGGGCGTCCGGTTCCACCGGTCGGGAGGACTCAAAACCAGCCATGGCTCACGGCTCTTCGAGGGAGAGGGGCCAACAGGAGAGGACAACGCTGCCCGGGCAGCAGGCCCGCCCACGGGATGACGTCGGTCTGCGCCGCGCAGCACCGTATGTGACCTGTTCCTTTCAGAGTACGACGGGTAGGAGGCCCAGCCCAGCGGTGAAGCCTCGGAGCGACGTTGTTCCCGCGAAAGGAGGATGCGCCCGCCGACGGCAGTGCGCCCTGCCCGCAGGCGACGCGCCCCCTCCGGAAAGGAGGTTCCCTGGAGCTTGACTGAGCGGACCAGTCGACGCAACAGGCCCACCGGACACCGTGACCGGACTGTCATGGATCGGCGACGATCCGTTGCGACACGTCGCGAACCGTCACGCCCCGCGAGCCTCAGCCGACCCGCCCTGACCCATCCGTACGCCTGGTCCTGGAACCCGTTTCAGCCACTGTGTACGGCTTCGCGACGCTGTCTGGCATTTGCCAGGTGCATAGGCGCAGCCGCTGGCACCATGCTCGGCATGCCCCTGCTCCTGTTCGACCTCGACAACACGCTGCTCCCCAGGGACGCCGCTTTCCGGGCCTGGGCTCAGGATTTTCTGTCCGAACGCGACCTACCGCCCGGAGACCTCGACTGGCTCGTCACCCTCGACGGCGGCGGCTACGTACCGCGCAGCACCGTACTGTCCGCTGTCCGGCGCCGCTACGGTCTGGACGCCTCCGCCGAGTTCCTGCTCGCCCACTACCGACGCGGCATCAACTCCCACATCCACTGCCCCACCGGACACGTCGACGCGTTGCGGGCGGCGCGGGCGGCCGGGTGGACGCTCGGCATCGTCAGCAACGGCGGCACCCGGCCGCAGTTGGAGAAGATCCGGCGGACCGGGCTGGGGCCGCTGGTCGACGGCTGGGTCATCTCCGAGGAGGCGGACTGCGTCAAACCGGATCCGCTGATCTTCGAGATAGCCGCCCAGCGGTGCGGCGTCGCGCCCACCGGGAACTGGGCCGCGCACACCTGGATGGTCGGGGACCACGCGCCAGCCGACATCGCCGGCGCCGAACTGGCCGGCCTGCGCAGCGTCTGGCTGCACCACGGCCGCCCCTGGGCCGAGCCCGGCTACCGGCCGACGCTGAAGGCGGCCGGTCTGCCGGAGGCCGTCGGGCAGGTGCTCGCCGCGCGCAATGCGCCGTCGCCCCGGCCGGGCATCCGCGCGGGCGGCCCGGTCGGGCGGCGCTCCATCGGAGCGCCGGTGCGCGCGACGGCGCTCCTCAGCGCGCGGTCCGGCGCACGGCCGACGGCGGCCGCCTCTGATGGCTCGTTTGCGCCCGCGGTCGTGACCGTCGGGGCGGCCGGTGCCCCGGGTGCTGCGGTGGCGGGGTCGGATGTCCGAAACCGCACCGGCGAGCTTGCCGTGGTCGCCGACGGCCGCTCGGGAGGGCCCGCGGGCACGGATCCCGGCGCGAATGCGCGCCGCGTCGCCGCATTGGCGCGCCCAACGCCGGTCCGCGCAACGGCCGATGGGACCGGTCCGGCGCGGACCACGTTCGCCGTGGCGCCGGCGGCCGCCGCCCCGTAGCACCTTCCCGCGCCACCGGCCCGCCTGCCACCCCACCCGCTTCTCGGCCAACCGTCCGCCACGCGGCGGCCCGGCCGTCAGCCGTCAAACGCCAAACGCCAGCCATCAGCCGCCAAACCCCAACCGTCAGTCGTCAGCCGTCAGCCGTCAGCCGTCAGCCGTCAGCCGTCAACGGAGGTTCGGGTCCACCAGCAGGTGCGGGCCTGCTCGGTGAACCCGAGCTTGCGGTAGAGCGGTTCACCGAGCGAGGTGGCGACCAGGGTGGCAGGGCGGTCGGGATGCGCGTGGGCCAGGGCGGCCTGGAGGACGGCGCGGGCCACGCCCCGGCCGCGCTGGGCGGGCAGCGTGGCGACCCAGTACACCCCGGTGGCCCGGCCGTCGTCGTAGGTGAGGCAGGTGCCCGCGGTGACACCGTCGACGCGCCCCAGCCAGGCCCGCCACCCGGGTTCGCCCCACAGGCGCTCCGGGAGCGCGTCGCCACGGGTCCAGGGCTGCCGGGCGGGCAGCGGGAACCCGTCCACGATCGCCCGCTCGACCTGCGCGAAGGTGTCGCCGTCCCGCGCCTCATCGACCGTCAGGGAGCCGCCGCCGTGCGCCTCCGAGAGGGCGGGGAGGGCCGCCGACGCTCCTTCGACCGGCCCGGGTTCACGGGTCATCACCGGCATGATCGGCATCCGGGTGGCGCCGAAGCGGGTCAGGTCGAGCCCGCCGTACGGGTCTTCCAGGGTGAAGCGGATGGTCTCCCACTCGCCCAGGAGGTCTTCCAACTCACGTTCCACCAAGCCTGGTTCGGTGTACGGGCGAGTGACCACGACGCGGTGCGCGTCCTCCGGGGTGCGGGCGCAGCGAACCGCCGTCCAGCCCGGTCGGGTACGGAACCGCCAGCCGTGCACGCGGGCTTGGGCGAGCCAGAAGGCGGCGGCGTTGTCGTTGGCCTGTTCGAGCCGGCTGTTGGTATTCACGGCAGGACGGTAACCCGGGCGTCGCGCCCCGGTTCCGCCGCCCCGGCCTTGGCCGGATGAAGCCTGGGAGGCGCACAGACTCTTTCTGTGCGCCCTCCCGTGCACCGCCGATTTTCGGTCAATTTCGCGCCGATCCCTCCCGCTTGGGCAAATCCGCAGTCCAGACCCGCCGACCGGGCGCGCGGGAGCCGGACGCCCCAGGACCGGTCCTGCGACAACCAGCCACCGTTGCACCGGCCCTCTTCCCAGAAAGGTCGACGGGTGCCACGCTTCGTGATCGAATGCATCACGCCAAATTGCCATGTCGACATAGCGTCGGATGGTGAACTTGTCACAACGGCAATGGTCCACCCGATAGATTTCGATCTTGGCGAGCAGTGCCGCACCACCCACACCACACCACCGAGGGGGCTTGAGCGCCTTGAGCAGGGTGAGCAGGAGCGACGCGGGTCCTGACAGCGGCCAGGCGGTGGCCGGTATCGCGGGTCGGTCCGCGAGAAGCACTGGCACCTCCGCGATCGCCGCCACCACCCGCAACTCCGGCACCTCGGGCGCCGCCTCGCACTCCCCGTACCCCGCAGTGTCCTCCCCCGGCGGCGCCGCCAACGGCACCACGGCGGCGGCCCCGGAGCACGGCGGGACGACACACGGCGGAGCGACCTACGGCGGACCGGCACACGGCGGAGCAACACACGGCGGAGCAGCGCACGGCGGACACGCCGTCAGCCGAGGCACCGTCGGCCACCCGCAGGCCTACGGCAGCGACTTCACCGCCTACTCCGGCTACGGCGGACCGAGCGGGACGAACGGGACGAACGGCGCCCCTGGCCTGAACGGCACCCCCGCCGGCGCACTGGGCGGCCCCCTCGCCGGTCTCCCCCTGGGCTCCCCCGGCCACGGCCCGCTGGGCCACGGCGGACCCGGTGCGAACGGCTCCCCGACCCCGGTCACGATCTCCGCCCCGCGCAAGCTCTCCGGCCGGCGCCGCCGCGAGACCGTCGCGGTGCTGATCTTCGGCGGCGCCCCGATCTTCGAGAGCTCGATCCCGCTCTCCGTCTTCGGCGTCGACCGCCAGGACGCCGGGGTGCCGCGCTACCGACTGCTGGTCTGCGCCGGGGAGGAGGGCCCGCTCGCCACCACCGGCGGCCTCACCCTCTCCGCCCCGTACGGCCTGGAGGCCCTCGCCCGGGCCGGCACGATCGTGGTACCGGCCTGGCGCTCGATCTCGCAGCCCCCGCCGGTCGAGGCGATCACCGCCCTGCGCAAGGCCCACCACGAGGGCGCGCGGATCATCGGGCTCTGCACCGGCGCCTTCGTCCTCGCCGCCGCCGGCCTGCTCGACGGCCGCCCGGCGACCACCCACTGGATGTACGCGCCGACGCTGGCCAAGCGCTACCCCCGGGTGCACGTCGACCCGCGCGAGCTCTTCGTCGACGACGGCGACGTGCTCACCTCGGCCGGCACCGCCGCCGGCATCGACCTGTGCCTGCACGTGGTGCGCAGCGACCACGGCGCCGAGGCGGCCAACGCACTGGCCCGCCGGCTGGTGGTGCCGAGCCGTCGCAGCGGCGGCGGACAGGCCCAGTACATCGATCAGTCTTTACCGGAGGAGATCGGCAACGACCCGCTGGCCGAGGTGGTCACCTGGGCGTTGGAGAACCTCAACCAGCAGTTCGACGTCGAGGTGCTGGCGGCGCGCGCCTACATGAGTCGGCGCACCTTCGACCGGCGGTTCCGCACGCTCACCGGCAGCGCGCCGTTGCAGTGGCTGATCACCCAGCGGGTGCTCCAGGCGCAGCGGCTGCTGGAGACCTCGGAGCTGTCGGTGGACGACGTCGCCCGCCGCTGCGGGTTCCGTTCGCCGGTGGCGCTGCGCGGGCACTTCCGCCGCCAGCTCGGGGTGTCCCCGGCCGCGTACCGGACCAGCTACCGGGCTCGCCGGCCCGGGCCGCAGTCGGCCGTGCCGACCGGCCCGCACGGCGGCGACCTGCGGCTGCCCGGCGCCCTGCCGCACGCGGCGGCGGCCGCCGCGGCCGGGTCGGGCGGGGCACTGTTCGGCGGTGCGCAGCCCGCGCACCAGTTCCCGGCCGGGAACGGCGCACCGATGCCGGGCGGCGCGCACGGGCAGCCGTTGCCGCACGGCGCACCGCCGGTCGCGCCCGGACACCTGGGCCCGCACGGCCAGCCCGGCCCGTTCGGTCCGGGGCAGGCCGGGACGCCGGCCTCGCAGTCCTTCCACGCCCGTGCCGGACAGCCGTATCCGCACCAGCCGGCCGCACAGCAGCCGCACCCCGGGCAGCCGGGTGCGGGGCGCGGTCCGGCGCGGTCGCCGCTGGTCCCGCCGCAGGCCGGGCCGGGGGCGGGGCGCCCGCCACGCACCGCGGAGCACGCCGCGGCGGAGGACGGCCACCCCCAGCCGGGGGCGCGCGGCCAGGGACAGGGGCACCGCAGCGCGGTCGAACGGCCCGCGGACGAGCCGGGTACCGCGGCGGGCTCCGCCGGGCGCGGTCACGGCGCGGCGACCGGCCGGGTGCCGGCTCCCGCCCCCGGCGGGCAGCCGACGGCCGGGGCGGGCGAGCTCCGGGGCCGACCGGCGAGGGCGCCGCAGGGCCGTCCGCAGGGCGGCCGGGTGGCGGCGGCCGACGGCGCCCGGACCACCCGCGAGGGCCGCCCCGGGCGGGACGGCCACGCGGTCCGGACCGGCCGGGAGGGCGAGCGCCCGGACGGCCACGGCCAGCTCGGCGGCACGGAGGAGCACCAGGCCGAGGGCTGCGCCCCGGAGCCCCGCTCGGCTCCCGCGGTCCCCGCGGCGCGTGATCGCGCCGTAGGGTGACCTGTGTGAATGACCGTTTGGTATGGATCGACTGTGAAATGACCGGCCTCGACCTCGACCGGGACGCCCTGGTCGAGGTCGCGGCGCTGGTGACGGACTCCGAGCTGAACATCCTCGGCGAGGGTGTGGACGTCATCATCCGCCCGCCGGCGGAGGCGCTGGCGAGCATGCCCGAGGTGGTGCGCACGATGCACACCTCCTCCGGGCTGCTGGACGAGCTGGAGCAGGGCGTGACGCTGGCCGAGGCCGAGGAGCGGGTGCTCGCGTACATCCGCCAGCACGTGCCGGAGGCCGGGCGGACGCCGCTGTGCGGCAACTCGGTGGCCACCGACCGCGGCTTCCTCGCCCGGGACATGCCGGCCCTGGAGAAGCACCTGCACTACCGGATCGTGGACGTCTCCTCGATCAAGGAGCTGGCCCGCCGCTGGTACCCGAAGGCGTACTACAGCAGCCCGCAGAAGGGCGGCAACCACCGGGCGCTCGCCGACATCCGCGAGAGCATCGACGAACTGCGGTACTACCGCGAGGCGGTGTTCGTCCCACAGCCCGGCCCGGACACCGACACCGCGCGCGCCATCGCCGAGAAGTACCAGGCCCCGACGGACCGACCGACGGACTGACCGGCGTCCAGGAGGTCCACCGGGGTGCCCGCGTTCGCCGGAACGAAACCCTGGCGCGAGCACCCTCTCGGATCCTGTAGAGTTCTTCCTGTCGGAACGGGAACGCGAGAGCGGGAACGGTCCGGACAGATGGTGGGTGTAGCTCAGTTGGTAGAGCACCTGGTTGTGGTCCAGGTGGCCGCGGGTTCGAGTCCCGTCACTCACCCCAGAGCCCGAGGGGCCGATCTCTTCAAGAGGTCGGCCCCTTGGGCGTTTTCGCGTTCCCTCAGTTGTCCACGGCGGTTCGGGTTTTCCCGGCGCAGGCCTGCCGCCGGAAGCTACCGACTAGTAACATTGCCGCCATGACCACACCTTCGATCGGCCAGCTGCTCGACTCCACCGTGCCGATGGCGCACACCCTCAAGCTCGAGTACCTGGAGACCACCCCGGAACGCGCCGTGCTCCGGCTGCCCGACCAGCCCGCGTACCACAACCACGTGGGCGGACCGCACGCCGGCGCGATGTTCACCCTCGCCGAGTCCGCCAGCGGCTGCATCGTGCTCGCCGCGTTCGGCGACCAGCTCTCCCGGGCCGTGCCGCTCGCGGTGAACGCCGAGATCGCGTACAAGAAGCTGGCCATGGGAGACGTCACCGCCACCGCCGTGCTCGGCCGCCCCGCCGCCGAGGTCGTCGCCGAGCTGGACGCCGGCGGCCGCCCCGAGTTCCCGGTCACCGTCGAGATCACCCGCGCCGACGGCGCCGTCACCGGCGTGATGACCGTCACCTGGACCCTGCGCCCCAACTCCTGACCGTCCCGCGGCCGGTGGCCCCGGGAAGCAGGCCCCGGGGCCACCCGTGCGATGACTGTCCGTGACGGCGGGCGTGACCTCACGACCCGTCCGCTCGTTCTCAACTCACATGCGAGCCAATCACGCGACCAAGCCCCAGGAACCCGCCCCCCGTGGCGGCGTCGGCGTGCGGAGCGCGATCGGCCGGTGGCTGCCCCACCTCCGCGCCGTCGCGGCCGGCGGTGCCCTCCTCGTCCAGCTCTGGGGCTTCGGTGCTCCCGGCGCGTACGCCGCGTCCGTCGACCCGCTGCCGGCCCAGGCACAGCCCGCCGTCCGCCGTGCCCTGCACAGCGGGGCCGTGCACGCCCAGCCCGTGCACAACGGGCAGGCCGTCCAGGCCGGGCAGCCCGCGCGCGACGGCCAGTCAGCCAAGCGGCCCGGCGAGTCCGGGGGCGCGGCGGCCGGGGAGGCGGCCGACTCCCCCGGACTCGCCGGGGACCTGACCGGCACCGGCTCCGACACCGGCGTCACCGGCGCCACCGGGACGGTCGGCGACGTCCTCCAGGACCGGATCCGCTCCGGCGGACTCCCCCTGCCCGGCCAGCGGGCCGCCGTCCCCGACGCCTTCGCGCTCGCCTCCGGTCTGCTCGACCCCGTCCCAACCCAGGGCCGCCCCACCGGGACGCGCGCCTCCCGGGACGGCGAGCCCGCCGAGCTGCGCACCCCCGCACGCCCCGGCACCGGCACCGGCCGCTCCGCCGCCCCGGCCACCTCCGCGCGCCCGCCCGGAGCGGCCTCCGGGGAGTCCGGGGAGTCCACGGTCCAGGAGGCCACCGCGCCGGACGGACCGGGCGCGGTCGGACCCGCCACGAGTTCCGACCAGGCGGGCGCCACCACCGCCGTACCGGCCCCGCCCGGCACGCCCGCCGAGCCGCCCGAGACACTCACGCTCGCCGACACCGCCACGGTAACGGCCCTGGACGACGGCTCCGCCACCGCGACCGCCGTCCTCGCGCCGATCGCCGCCGGACTGCTGCTGACCGGCGCGGCCATGTGCAAACACCGCGGCCTGCCGCGCGGGCACTGAACGGGATGAGGCCCCGGGGATCAGGCCCCCGACCACAGCTCCAGTGCCGGCAGGGGGAGTTCACCCCCGGGGATCGAACCGGACGGCGTGCGGCCGATCCGGGTGGCGCCCATCGCGCGGCAGTACGGCTCGGTGCGCGGGCCGGGCGACGACGGCCGCTGTCGGCCGCGACCCGGGGGGCCACCGGTGGATTCCGGCCGCCCGGCCCTGCGGGTGGTCAGCGGAAGACGCCCGGGGGCGGGGCCGGGGAGGGGGCCGCGGTGGCGTCCGTGGCGGGGGTGGCCCCGGCGGCGAAGGCGGTGAGGGCGGGGCCGTGTTCGACCCGGCCGAGGGCGGAGTCGGAGGCGACGCGGCGGGTGAGGTCGGCGATCGGGAGGGGGGTGTGGGCGCCGGCGAGGACGAGGTTCCCGAAGCGCTTGCCGCGCAGCACGGCCGGGTCGGCGACCAGGCACAGTTCGGGGAAGACGGCGCCGAGGGTGGCGATCTGGGAGCGGGCGAAGGGCAGGGACGAGCCGTCGGCGATGTTGGCCGCGTACCAGCCGCCAGGGGCGAGGGCGCGGGCGGCGAGGGCGGTGAACTCGACGGTGGTGCAGTGGGCCGGGGTGCGGGCGCCGGAGAAGACGTCGGTGATGACCAGGTCGACGCTGCCCTCGGGGGTGCGTTCGAGCACGCTGCGGGCGTCGGCGCCGCGCACCTTGATCTGCCAGCCGCGCTCCAACGGGAGTTCGGTGCGGACGAGTTCGGTGAGCGCGGTGTCGATCTCGGCGACCTGCTGGCGGGAGCGGGGCCGGGTGGCCGCGACGTAGCGGGCCAGGGTGAGGGCGCCGCCGCCGAGGTGCAGCACGGTGAGCGGGCGGCCGGGCGGGGCGACCAGGTCGATCAGGTGGCCGAGCCGGCGCTGGTACTCGAAGCCCAGGTGGGTGGGATCGGCGAGGTCGACCAGCGACTGCGGTGCGCCGTCGATCAGCAGCGACCAGGCCGCGGGGCGGTCGCGGTCGGGGCGCAGTTCGGCGAGGCCGGAGCCGACGGGGCTGGTGAGCGGACCCTGGGCGTGGGTGCGGCCGCCGGGGCCGGTGACGGCCGGCCCGGTGTCGCGCTCGGTGCTGCGGCCCGCGCCCCGGGCGGCTCTGCTGCTTCGTCCCATGACCGCCATTATCGCCGCCGGGCGGAGCGACCTCGCAGGTCAGGGATGTTCGGGGGGCGTGCCGGGTGGATCCGGCCGGAGGGGCGGGCCAGGCTCGCGGCCCGGCGGGATCCGCACGGCACGCCCGCTAGAACGGGCCGAGGCCGCCTGCGGTGAGTGTGCAGGCGGCCTCGCAGAGGGCGGAGCGGAGTACCCAGGCGTCAGTGGGGCGGGCGGCGCAGACGGCGCCGGCGGGGGGCATCACCCAGCGTGGGTCGGTGCCGGCCGGCAGCAGGGCGCCGGCCGTACAGGAGCTGCCGGGCAGGTGCCAGGTCTCGAAGGTGCCGGCGGGGACGAGGAAGGTGACGGTGCTGCCGTTGCGGCTCTGCAGGACGGCCCCGCAGGCGCGGCGCAGCCGCAGGATGTCGACCGCCTCCAGGCCGTGCCGCAGGGCGACCGTCACGGTGTCGTAGGTGGTGACGAGGGTGTCCTGGTCCACGCTGGGGACGAGGCGGTGGCCCGGGTGTCGCCCGCCGCAGGAGGCGCGGCCGCCCTCGACCGGGCCCCGGCCGGGGATCCGGTCGTCGGCCGGATCGGGGAGCAGGGCGGGGGCGGCGCCGGCCAGCACACCCCCGGCGACCGGTCGGTACTGCGGCAGTCCGGTGGCCATCATGGGCCCTCCTGTACCTGGTCGGGTCGGAAGCACTGCCGCCCGGGGAGGTGGGGGCCGCGGGGACGAGCGGCGGGCCGGGGCGACGGCCTGGGCTTCCACGTATCAGGACAACGCGGCGGACCCGCCCGAGGCCACGGGGCGCCTTACAGCAAGGCATGGCATTTCATGGCGGATAACCCACAACCCCGCCCGGTTTATACCGAATTGTTAGCACATCTCCCACAAACCGGCTGTGTTCGGCCCGTCACGCCGGGTACTGTCGGTGGCGGATCACCACGACCCCACCGGCCCCATCGGGCCGTTCCCGCACCGCCGCACAGTCCAACCCCGGCCCCCGTCCATCGACCCCCGCACCGCACCCCGACCCCCGCACCGCACCGCACCCCGACCCTCGCACCCCGTACACCCGCGCACCTCCGGCCCCGGCCCCGCGCCCGCACCACCGCCCCCGCACGACCACGGAGCGCACCATGGCAGCCACCCCACCGGCCGAGCCGAACCGCCCGTCACCCAACACCGCGATGCGCGCACTGCGCGGCGACCGCTCACCCGGCGAGTTCGCCATGGCCGTGCGCCGGGCGGCCCGGGAGATCGGGGAGCACGTGTCCTGCGACGCCCGCTACGTCGGACGGGTCGAATCCGGTGAGATCCGCTGCCCCAACTACGCCTACGAGCGGGTCTTTCGGCACATGTGGCCGGATCGCACGCTCACCGACCTCGGCTTCTCCCCCCGGACCGCTGTCCGCCGCCGCTCAGCGGAGAGCGCCGGCGGGAGCGCCGAAATGCCCACGCTCCACCCGCCGTTCCCGCCCCTGCCCGCCCCGCGCTCACCACTCTCCACTCAACTCCCGTACGCTGCCTCGCCGTACGCGGATCCAGCCGCTTCGGACGGGCCCCCGTGGCCGAACGCCGTCGCGGTGCCCCGGGGGCCCGATGGATCGCCCTATCTCGACGAGGAGAACGACGACGTGCGTCGCCGTACGTTCCTGGCCGGCGGCCCGACCGCGCTGGCCACCGTGGTCGGCATCGACCGGCCGACCATGGCCGCGGCGGTGGCCGCCGCCCCCACCGCCGCACCCGCGGCACCCGCGGCACCCGCGGCACCCGCGCTGTTCGACCCGGGCCCCGGCGCCTTCGTGCCCGGCCGGCCCCGGCCCGTACCGCCGCCCTGCAAGGTCGGTGCCGCCGAGGTGCTCTGCGTCGAACAGGCCGTCCGGGACATCCGGTTGGCCGACGACGCGTACGGCGGCGACACCCTGTTCGAACGCGCCGGACAGTCGCTGCGCACCGCCTACCTCCTGCTCAACGAGGGTGAGTACACCGCGGAGACCGAACGCCGGCTCCAGGCCGGAGCCGGCGAACTCGCCATCTCGGTCGGCTGGTTGGCGCACGACTCGAACCGGCTGGCGGACGCCCGCTCGCTCTACGCCGAGGCGCTCGCCACCGCCCGCATGGCCGGCGACGCCGCGCTGGAGGCGCACGTGTTCTGCAACAGCGCCTTCCTCGCCCGGGACGCCGGCCGGCCGCGCGAGGCGCTGCGCGCCGCCCAGGCCGGGCAGGTCGCCGCCCGCCAGCTGGACTCCGACCGGCTGCTCGCGCTGCTGGCCATGCGCGAGGCCGGCGGCTGGGCGCTGCTGCAGGACCGCGCCGCCTGCGAACGCGCGATCGCCCGGGCGTACATCCTGTTCGACCGCGGCCCCTCCGAGGACGATCCGGAGTGGATGTCCTTCTTCGGCGAGGCGGAGATCGCCGGCCTGCAGTCGCAGTGCTGGTCCGCGCTCGGCGACTGGGACCGCGCCAGCGCGCAGGCCGGGCTGGCCATAGCGCTGCAGCAGCCGCACTTCGTCCGCAACCGGGTGCTGTACACCGCCGAGCTGGCCCACGACCGGCTCGGCCGGGGCGACTTGGCGGGCGCGGCACACCACGGCTCGGCCGCCGTGGCGCTGTTCGGCGAGGTCCGCTCGGCCCGGATCCGGAGCATGCTGGCGGACACCGCCGAACGGCTGCGCCCGCACGCCGCCGCGCCCGAGGTCCGCCGCTTCCTGGTCGGGTACGACCAGGCGGCGGCCGCCTGAGGCACGGCTGTTGACGTGCCGTCAGTGTCCGGCAGCCAGGCCCTCCAGGTGGGAGAGGTCGTTCCAGACCTCCACGGCCGGCGCGCCGTACTCCCAGGACAGCACGCAGAGCGCGGCCGTGCCGAGCTTGAACCGCTGGGCGAACTCGGGCGGCAGGCCCAGCCAGCGGGCGGTCAGGATGCGCAGCAGGTGGCCGTGCGCGAACAGGACGACGTCCCGGTCGGCGCAGTGCATGACGGTGGTGTCGGCCTCGGGGACACCGTGCTCCTCGTTCAGGTCGGCGAGGAAGGCGTCCACCCGGGCGGCCACCTCGGACAGCTTCTCGCCGCCGGGCACACCGTCGCGCCAGATCAGCCAGCCGGGGTGGTCGGTGGCGCGGATGTCCGCGCCGGTGCGGCCCTCGTACTGGCCGTAGTCCCACTCCATGAGTTCCGGGCGCTCGACCGCGCGGTCGCCGAAGCCGGCCAGCGCGCAGGTCTCCTTGGCGCGGCCGAGCGGGCTGGTGTAGACGAGCGCGTCCGGCAGCCCGTTCCAGGGGGCCTTGGCCAGGCGGGCACCGAGGGCCCTGGCCATGGCGCGGCCTTCCTCGGTCAGCGGGATGTCGGTGCGGCCGGTGTGGCGGCCGGTGGCCGACCATTCGGTCTCGCCGTGGCGGACCAGCACGATTCGGGCGGGCATGGCAGGCTCCTCGCAGCGGGGCGGTGGCAACGGTCGGTCTCACCCTTGAGCACCGGGTTCCATGATCCCTCACCCGGACGGCGGGCACGATCGCGGGCCGGGCGGGAACGGCCCCGGGGCGGACGGCGCTCGGAGCGGAACGGGTGTCCGGCCGACCACGGCGCGGGGTGTCCCCTCCGGCGGGGACGCGCGGTTCAGGCCGGAACAGGCCGGAACAGGCCGGTCCGCACCGCATTGTCGGACCCGGGTGCGACACTGGGCCGCACCATGAACGTCTCGACGAACGTCCCGTCCAGCGGGCACGCTGAGCCGCTCGCCCAGCGGCTCGCCGAGCTGCGCGGACCGGCACCGCAGCGCAGTCTGAACGCCCGCTCCCTCGCCGCGCTCGCCGCCAATCCCGGCTGCCACCGCCGCGCCGTGCTCGACGCGGCGGGGGTGGACAAGTCGGCGCTGGCCGCCCGGCTCGGCCGCCCCGCGCCCTTCGGGCAGTCCCCGTTCGCGATCGCCCGCGGCGTGATCTTCGAGTCCCGGCTGAAGGCGGACGACTACGCCGCGCTGCTGGAGCCGCTGCGCGCCCACCTCGGCGTCCCGGCGGACGGCGGCGCCCCCGTGCAGGTACCGGATCTGCTGCACCGCTCCGGCCCCGCCGTCCGGGCCGACCGGACGGTCGAGGCGCTGGCCCGGGCCGCCGCCGACCCGGACGCCTGGACGCTGCTGGACCACCCGATGCTGCGGCTGGACGTGGCCGGCGGCACCGCCTACCTGGAGCCGGACGCGGTCGTGGTGCACGGCGGCCGGTGCACGGTGGTCGAGATCAAGTCCTTCCCGGTGCTGGACGGCGGCGCGGACCCGGCCAAGGTCGGCGCCGCCGCCCGGCAGGCCGCCGTGTACGTGCTGGCGCTCCAGCAGGCCGCCGCCGCGCTGGCCGGCCGGCCGCTCGCCACGGACCCGTACACCGAGCAGCGGCTGCCGGGCAGTCCCCGGTCGAGCGTGCTGCTGGTCTGCCCGAAGGACTTCGGCAACCGGCCGACGGCCGTCGCCGTCGACGTCCGCCGCGAGCTGGCCACCACCCGCCGCCAGCTGGGCCGGATGACCGGCATCGGCCGACTGCTGGCGGAGCTGCCGGCCGGGGCCGACTTCGACCTGGCGGCCGACGAGGACGGCGTGCCGGCCCGCTCCGCCGAGGAGCTGGCCGCCTCGGTCGAGGCGGTGCCCGCCGCGTACGGCCCGGACTGCCTCTCCACCTGCGAGCTGGGCTTCCACTGCCGCGCCCGGGCCCGTTGCGGCGACCGGGTCGAGCAGCTGGGCCGGGGCGTGCGCGGCGAGTTGGGCAGCATCCGGACGGTGACGCAGGCGCTCGTCGCCGCCACCACCGAAGCCGTCACCACCGAAGCCGTCACCGCCGAAGCCACCACCGATGCCGAGACCGGCCCGGACGAGGCGGCCGAGCGGCTGGCCTACGCGGCCGCCCTGCGCGCCGAGGCGCTGGGCAGGATCCCGGTGGCGGGTCGCGCATGAGCGGACGGAACGGGCTCGCCGGCGAAGGCCGCGGGCGGGCGCACACCCACGCCGGGCCCGCGGAGGTGGCGGGCCGATGAGTCTGCTGACCACCCTGGCCCGGCTGGAGGCCGTCCGCAGCGGGCGGGCCGAGCCGCTGGCCACCGTCCGGCACCGGCACCTGTCCGACCGCCCGATGGTGGTCGTCCCGCTGACCGCGGCCGGCGAGGCCGGTGCGCCGCTGGCGGTGATGCTGGGCACCGACCGGGACGCGCCCCGGCTGCACCTGGTGCCGCAGCCGCTCAACCGCACCCTGCGGTTCGACTTCCTGGCCGAGCTGGCCGCCGACCTGCTGCCGTACCTGGAGTCCTTCGCCGAGGACGTGGAGCAGATCGAGGGCTCCGAGAAGGACCCGGAGACCGGCGAGAAGACGCAGGTGTTCCGCGAGCTGTGCGCCGACGCACCGCAGCTGATCGTGCCGAACGGCGCCGGCGTGCGGCACCTGGCCCTGCTCGGCCGCTCCACCCGGTTCCGCCGCACGGTCGAGGACGACGAGCCGGGCCCGTACCCGGCCCCGGTGCGGGTGCCGCTGCTCGGCCGCTGGCTGACCCACCTCACCGACCGGGCCCAGGTGCCCGGCACCAGCCTGCTGCTGTCGATGACCGGCCTGCTGGCCCGGCACTGGGCCACCGGCCAGAGCCACCTGGAGGACCAGCACCTGGCCGCCCGGTTGGCCTGGCACGCCCCGCCGGGGGGCCTGACCGGCGCCGAGGCGGCCGAGCGCGCCGAGTCCGCCCGGGACGACCGGGGGCAGCTGCTGCACCCACCGGCCGGCCCGGCCACCGATCCGCGCTTCGACGAGTTCGTGCTCGCCCCCGCGATCGCCCGCTACGACGCCGCCACGGCCGCCCTGCAGCACGGCGTCGAGCAGCGCGACGAGGCCGCCGCCGAGCGCGCCCGGGCGGCCGTCCGCACAGCCGTCGAGGAGCTGCGCGAGGTGCTGACGGCCGTGCTGCTGCCCACCTGGCGGGACGTCTGGCACGGCCTGGACCTGCTGCGGACGCTGCCGCCCGCCGGGCACCTGGCGGAGCGCTGGACCGGCGACCGCTGGTCGTACACCGGCCACCGGGACCGGCTGGCGGCCGGCGAGCCGCCGCAGCCCCGGCAGGACGACGCCGTGACGGCCGCCCGCAAGCTCGCCCAGCGCGAGCGCGAGCAGGCCCGGCTGGACGTCCAGGAGGCGCTGGACGACCCGCTGGCGATGGCCGAACACCGGCTGGCCGGCGAGGCGTTCAGCGGGGTGGTGACGGAGGTGGTGCCGGACTACGACACCACCGGCCGCTCCCCCAAGCCGCGCCCGCTGGTCACCCTGCGCACCGCCGACCGCCCGCACGCGGACCTCGGGCGGGAGGCCCACCGGGTCCGCTCGGAGGCCGAGGGGGGCCCGGCCGCGCAGAAGGCGGAGATCGCGGCGGTCGACCCGGCCGGGGGCACCATCACCCTGCGGATGCTGTCCGGCATGGGCCGGAAGAAGGAGCCCGAGCCGGGCAGCCTGCCCGAACCCGGCGACCTGGCCACCTTCACGCTCTTCGAGCTGACGGTCCGCCAGTCCGCGCCGCTGCCCGAGCCGGACGACACCCCGTGGACGCACGGCGGCCCGCCCGGCGCCGCGCCCGTACCCGCCCCGTCCGTCTCCGAGGAGTGGGAGTGATGGCCGAGATGAGCACCGAGCAGGCACCGGGTGCGGCGGCCGACGCCGCCGTGGCCCGGATCCTGGCGGCGACCGTCCACCCGCCGGCCGGCGCCCCGCGCGGCGTGGTGGTGGACTCCCCGCCCGGCGCCGGGAAGTCGACGCTGGTGGTGCGGGCGGCCCGGGAGCTGGTCGGGGCCGGCGAGCGGCTGATGATCGTCGCCCAGACCAACGGGCAGGTGGACGACCTGGTCGGCCGACTGGCCGAGAAGGCGCCGGAGTTGACGATCGGCCGACTGCACGCCGCGGACTCCCGGCCCGGCCCGGAGGTGCTGAAGCACGCCAACGTCACGCCCTCCGACAAGGTCGCCGACCTGGTCGAGCACGACGTGGTGGTCTCCACCTCCGCCAAGTGGCAGTGGGTGCGGGCCGAGGCGCCGTGGCGGCACGCGATCGTCGACGAGGCGTACCAGATGCGCTCGGACGCCCTGCTCGCGGTGGCCCGGCTGTTCGAGCGGGCGCTGTTCGTCGGCGACCCGGGCCAGCTGGACCCGTTCACCGTGGTCGGCACCGAGCAGTGGGCGGGCCTGTCGTACGACCCGTCGAGCAGCGCCGTGGTCACCATGCTGGCGCACAACCCGCAGATCGAGCCGCACCGCCTGCCGGTCTCCTGGCGCCTGCCGGCCAGCGCGGCGCCGCTGATCTCGCGGGCCTTCTACCCGTACACGCCGTTCCGCTCCGGCACCGGCCCGGACGACCGCCGGCTGACCGCCGCCGTCCGGCCGGACGGCTCGGCGCTGGACGCCGCGATCGACCGGGCCGCCGAGCACGGCTGGGCGCTGCTGGAGCTGCCCGCCCGGCACACCGTACGGACCGACCCGCAGGCGGTGGCGGCCGTCGCGGCCACCGTCCGGCGGCTGCTGGAGCGCGGGCTGACCGCCCGCTCCGAACAGGGCGAGGCCCCGCTCACCGCGGACCGGATCGCGGTCGGCACCGCCCACCGGGACCAGGCCGCGGCCGTCCGCGCGGCCCTGCTCACGGCGGGTGTCCCGGTGGACCAGGCGGCCGGCCCGGCCGTCACGGTGGACACCGCCAACCGGTTGCAGGGCCGCGAGTACGACGTCACGGTGGTGCTGCACCCGCTCTCCGGGCGGCCCGACGCGACGGCCTTCCACCTGGAGACCGGCCGGCTGTGCGTGCTCGCCTCCCGGCACCGGCACGCCTGCATCGTGGTGGCCCGGGCCGGGATCGGCGAGCTGCTGGACGAGCATCCGTCCACCGAGCCGGTCCAGCTGGGCGTCCCGGTGACCTTCCCGGACGGCTGGGAGGCCAACCACCAGGTGCTGGACCACCTCACCGAGCACCGGATCCGGCTGCGCTGAGCGGCCGCCGACGTGGTCAGTCCTCGGTCTCGCAGAGGGCGTAGGCCGTGACGACGCCGCGCTCGGCGCGCGCCGACCAGGAGCCGGGGTCGGCCGCAGCCGGGGCGTTCGCCAGGACGGTGTCGCCCGGGCCGGCCGGGGCGAGGGTGTAGCCGCCGCCGGTCAGGTGGCTGCGGGCGGGGCAGGTCGCCGTGGACCAGCCGCCGGGGGCGCTCTTCGCGCCGGTCACCACGACGGTGGTCTCGGCGGCCGCGGCCGCAGGGGCCGCCACCGGCACCGACACCAGTGGCAGGGCGAGGGGCAGGGCGAGGGCCGGAAGGGCCTTCCGTGCACGCATGGTTCCTCCGGGGGCGTGTGGTCCGCGCGAACACCCGGGACAACGGCGGGCCCGCGTCCGCGATGACGCCCCGGGCCCCGGACCACCCGAAGGAGTGGCGCCGCCGCGGGGGCACGACCCCGGCGCGTACGGGGGAATAGCGCCCGCACGCGCACCGTTCCGTTACCGGCCGGTGCCGCGCGACAATGGACGGCGGCCGCGGCCGGGCGGCGCGGCCCGGAGCAGCCGCCGCCCACCCCCCACCGAGACCCGGAGGTGTCCGTCCATGCCCGACTCCCACACGAAGGCGTCCGACCACGGCGGTCCGGCCGACCCCGGGCGGCGTCTGCGTCCGGTGCAGCTGCTGTTCGAGCCGCAGTCCGCCGAGCCGGAGCCGGAACGCTTCTTCGACCTGGAGTCGATCGACGACCCCGCGGAGCTGCTGCGCCGCTCCACCGAGCTGGCCCTGGCCTTCCGGGCGGCGGCCGAGCGGGCCACCGACTTCCAGGCGGTCGCCGCCGCCCAGCTGGCGGACCCGCGCCGTTTCGACGCGCTGTCGGGCACCGAGATCGCCCGGCGCGCGGACTGGACCCCGGACTACGCCGCCAAGATGATCGAGTACGGCCGCGGCCTGCTCCAGCCCCGCCGCCACGAGGACTGAGCGCACCCGAACATTCGCCGCTGGCATATGCGCGAGCGGGAAGGGTACGCGGTTCCCCGTTGCCGTGTCCGGCGAACGGTGCTTTCCCTCCCGCCGTGCCGGCGGACCGCGCAGGCTGCTGTCCGTGGACATCTGGACGTATCAGTCGGTGGAGTACGTCACCGTCGCCGGGGAGGCCTGGCTCGCCTCCGCCAGCGAGTACCCGCGCAGCATGCGCGCCCTCTGGGAGGCCCGCCCGTGGGCGCCCTCGGTGCTGCCCTGCGGTCGCGCCTTCGACGTGATCAGCATGCCGGCCCTGTTCGGCCGCCGGGTGCTGGACGAGCTGTGGGCCTCCGGGCCCGGCTGCGGGCCGGTCGCCTCCTACCGGGGGCGGACGCTGCTGTTCGTCCGGCCCGGCGCGGCGCCCCGGCTGCGCCGGCTGCTGGCCTGGGAGGAGTGGGCCCGGGACGTGCCGCCGCTGCTGTGCCACGGCAGGGGCGACGCGGTGACGGTGCCGCCGGTGCAGCGCATGGTGAACAGCCCGGACTCCCCCGGGCTGGGCTCCGGCCGGTGGATCGTCGCGCCGGAGGACCGGGAGCCGTGGCTGCCGGGCGCCTCGGTGGTGCTGTGGGCGTGCGTGCGGGCGGCCCGGGAGCCGGTCCCGGCGGTGCCGGCCGGCGCGGCGGTCGTGACCGGGGGGTGAACGCCGGACGGCCGGTATTCGATTTTGGCGCGGGCCGGAGCCGCTGCTAAAGTCTTCTCTGTCAGCAGGCGCCGCTAGCTCAGTTGGTTAGAGCAGCTGACTCTTAATCAGCGGGTCCGGGGTTCGAGTCCCTGGCGGCGCACAGACAGCCGAGAGGCCCCTTGCGAAAGCGAGGGGCCTCTCGGCGTTCTCCGCCGCGTCCGACGGGACGAGGACGCCGGGCCGCCCGCCGGAGCGGACGGCCCGGCCGGGGCTCAGCGGCCGCGCAGCGCGCGGTAGCGGGCGACCAGCTCGGCGGTGGAGCTGTCCAGCTGCTCGGCGCCCTCGCCGGTGAGCAGCACCGGCTCGATCCGCTTGGCGAGCACCTTGCCCAGCTCGACGCCCCACTGGTCGAAGGAGTCGATGTTCCAGATCGCGCCCTGGACGAACACCTTGTGCTCGTACAGCGCGACCAGCTGGCCGAGCACCGAGGGGGTCAGCTCGGCGGCCAGGATGGTGGTGGTCGGGTGGTTGCCCTGGAAGGTCTTGTGCGGGACGAGTTCGGCGGGCACGCCCTCGGCCGCGACCTCCTCCGGGGTCTTGCCGAAGGCCAGCGCCTGGGTCTGGGCGAAGAAGTTGGCCAGCAGCAGGTCGTGCTGGGCGACCAGGCCCGGGAGCAGGTCGGCGACCGGCTCGGCGAAGCCGATGAAGTCGGCCGGGATGACCTTGGTGCCCTGGTGCAGCAGCTGGTAGTAGGCGTGCTGGCCGTTGGTGCCGGGGGTGCCCCAGACCACCGGGCCGGTCTGCCAGTTCACCGGCGAGCCGTCGCGGGTCACCGACTTGCCGTTGGACTCCATGTCCAGCTGCTGCAGGTAGGCGGTGAACTTCGACAGGTAGTGCGAGTAGGGCAGCACGGCGTGCGCCTGGGCGTCGAAGAACGCGCCGTACCAGACGCCGAGCAGGCCGAGCAGCAGCGGGACGTTCTGCTCCGGCGGCGCGGTGCGGAAGTGCTCGTCGACCAGGTGGAAGCCGTCCAGCATCTCGCGGAAGGCGTCCGGGCCGATGGCGATCATCAGCGAGAGGCCGATCGCCGAGTCGTAGGAGTAGCGGCCGCCGACCCAGTCCCAGAACTCGAACATGTTGGCGGTGTCGATGCCGAAGTCCTGCACGCCCTCGGCGTTGGTGGACAGCGCGACGAAGTGCTTGGCCACCGCCTCGGTGCCGGCGCCCAGCCCGGTGAGCAGCCAGTCGCGGGCGGAGACCGCGTTGGTGATGGTCTCGATGGTGGTGAAGGTCTTCGAGGCGACGATGAACAGCGTCTCGGCCGGGTCGAGGTCGCGGACCGCCTCGTGCAGGTCGGCGCCGTCCACGTTGGAGACGAAGCGGACGTCGAGGTCGCGCCTGGAGTACGAGCGGAGCGCCTCGTAGGCCATCGCGGGGCCGAGGTCGGAGCCGCCGATGCCGATGTTGACGACGGTGCGGATCGGCTTGCCGGTGTGGCCGCGCCACTCGCCGCTGCGGACCCGCTCGGCGAAACCGGCCATCTTGTCGAGGACGGCGTGCACGGCGGGCACCACGTTCTCGCCGTCGACCTCGATCACGGCGCCGCGCGGGGTGCGCAGCGCGGTGTGCAGGACGGCACGGTGCTCGGTGTTGTTGATCTTCTCGCCGCGGAACATCGCGTCCCGCAGCCCGGCGACGCCGGTGGCCGCGGCGAGTTCGCGCAGCAGTTCCAGCGTCTCGTCGGTGACCAGGTGCTTGGCGTAGTCCACGTGCAGGTCGCCGACCTGGAGGGTGTAGCGGCGGCCGCGCTCCGGGTCGGCGGCGAACAGCTCGCGCAGGTGCGTGTCGCCCAGCGCGGCCCGGTGCTTTCCGAGGGCGGCCCACTGCGGGGTGCGGTCGAGCGGGGTGCGGGCGTCGGCGCGGGTCTCCGACATCGGGGGTTCCTCGATTCATCTGGGTGCAGATACCGGCAGGGCCAGGCGGTGCGGGCCAGGCCGCAAGGGTCTCCGTGCGAGGTCGTGCGGGTACTGGTGGTGCGCCGACGTCGTTGACGGCCTGCCCGGGCTCAGCCTATGCAACCGGCGGCGGGGTCGCGCACATTCCGGCCCGCGGCGGCCGGACGCCTCGTCACTTCCGTTCCGAGCGCAGGTCCAGCCCGCGCAGCACCTGGTCGACCAGCTCCGGATCGGCGCCGAGCTCGCTGCGGGCGGCGAGCATCTCGCGGCGGGAGGCGGCGATCATCTCCTGCTCGACGTCCCGGGCGGCCCGCCACTGGGTGAGGCGCAGCTTCGCCTCGGAGGCCTCCTCCTCGGCGTAGTTCTCCGGGCAGAGCCGGGCCAGCCGGTCGTGCTGACGGTCCCGCAGGCGGTCGGCGACCTCGGCGGGCAGCCGGTCCTGCTCCTCCAGTTCGCCGAGCCGCTGGAGCCCCGCCTTGGCGGCCCGCCACCAGAGCTGGCGCACGGCCTGCTCGTGCTTGTCCTGGTCGATGTCCAGTTCGAGCCGCTTGGCCAGCCAGGGCAGGGTGAGCCCCTGCACCAGCAGGGTGAACAGCACCACGCTGAAGGCGATGAAGACCAGTCGGCCGCGCTCGGGGAAGTCCGCGCCGGAGTGCAGGGTGAGCGGGATGGCGAGGGCCAGGGCGACGGTGGCCACGCCGCGCATGCCGGACCACCAGAGGATCACGCTCTCCTTCCAGCTGAACGGGGTGTCCTCGTCGTCGCCGCTGCGCAGCCTCTTCGACAGCCAGCCGGCCGGCAGCAGCCAGAGCAGCCGGACCACCACGACCACCCCGATGACCACGGCGGCGTCGCCGATGAAGCCGGTCCAGCCACGGCCGGCCTCCTTGAGCACGGTGGCCAGCTCCAGGCCGATCAGGCCGAAGGCGACGCCGGTGATCAGGATCTCGACGACCTCCCAGAAGGCGTTGCCGACCAGCCGGTAGGAGACGGCGTCGGCGTCGGAGGCCCGCTCGGCGAGGTAGAGCGCGCAGACCACGACGGCGAGCACGCCGGAGCCGTGGATCTCCTCGGCGATGGTGTAGGCGGCGAAGGGCACCAGCAGGTTGAGCGCGACCTGCTGGGTCGGGTCGTCCAGGCGCTCGGCGAGCTTGGCGTTCACCCAGCCGAGGGCGACGCCGACGACCACGGCGAGCACCGCGGAGAGGACGAAGCGCAGCGCCGCGTGGCCGATCGAGAAGTCGCCGCTGACCACGGCCTCGATGGCCAGTGAGTAGACGACGATCGCGGTGACGTCGTTGAACAGTCCCTCGCTCTCCAGGATCGCCACCAGGCGCCGGGGCAGGCCGACGCTGCCGGCCACCGCGACGGCGGCCACCGGGTCGGGCGGGGAGACCAGCGCGCCGACCGCGATCGCGGCGGCGACCGGCAGGGCGGGCAGCAGCCAGTGCACCGCCCCGGCCACCGCGGCCGTGGTGACCACCACCAGGGCGACGGCCAGCAGCAGGATCGAGCGGACGTTGGCCTTGAAGTAGCGCACCGAGGAGCGCCGGGCGACCGCGAAGATCAGCGGTGGCAGGACCAGCGGGAGGATCAGCTCGGGCTCGATCGTGACGTCCGGGATCTGCGGGACGAGCGCCATGACGATGCCGAGCAGGGTCATCAGGACCGGTTGCGGCACTCCGGTCCTGCGCGCGAGCGGCATGGTCACCACGGAGGCGAGCAGCACCAGGAAGAGCAGGGGCAGCTGGCCCACGGAAACGTTCCTCTCGCTGACGGACGGCTGAGCGCCGCCCAGGATAAATCTGACAATGCGCCCATCGGTGACGACACGCCGAACGGCGACTTGACCTCAAGCGGACTTCAGGTTCGAGGGTCGGGGGCAGTCGAACGATCGAGAGGGCGGGAGCGGACCTGAAGGCGGTCACCGTGACGAGGTCCGGCGGTCCGGAGGTCCTGCGGGTCACCGAGGTGCCCGATCCGGAGCCCGGCCCGGGCGAGCTGCGGCTGGAGGTAGCCGAGGCGCTGCCCCTGGAGCGCGCCGCCGACGCCCACCGGCTGGTCGCGACCGGGCACGTCCGGGGCAAGGTGGTGCTGACCGCCTGAGGCCGCGGCGGGTGCGGCCTCCGTCCGGGCCGATTGTGTGTTTCGGCTGCTGACCAGGTAATGTTCTCCACGTCAGCAGGCGCCGCTAGCTCAGTTGGTTAGAGCAGCTGACTCTTAATCAGCGGGTCCGGGGTTCGAGTCCCTGGCGGCGCACAGACAGCCGGAAGGCCCTTCGCGAGAGCGGAGGGCCTTCCGGCGTTCTGCCGTCACTCGCCCGCCGGTGGCAGAAAAGGTGGGAAACAGGTCATTGCTGCCACCGCCACCCGCTGACAGGCTGGTCGCATGAGCGCACGCAGCGTGGTCGTCGTCCTCTACGAGGGCGTGCAGAGCCTCGACGTGACCGGCCCCCTGGAGGTGTTCGCGGGAGCGGGCACCGCCGCCGGGCGGCCGGGCGCGTACCGGGTGACCACCGCCTCCCCCGGCGGCGGTCCGGTGCGCAGCCACAGCGGACTGCGGCTGGCGCCGGACACGGACCTCGCCGAGGTCGGGCCGGTGCACACCCTGCTGGTCCCCGGCGGGGAGGGCACCCGCGCCCCGGACCGGGCGCTGGTGGCGCGGATCCGGGAGCTGGCCGACCGGGCCGACCGGGTGGTGTCGGTCTGCACCGGGGCCTTCCTGCTCGCCGAGGCCGGGCTGCTGGCCGGGCGCCGGGCCACCACGCACTGGGCGTACTGCGACGCGCTGGCCCGGCGGTTCCCGGACGTCGAGGTCGACCCCGACCCGATCCACGTCCGGGACGGGCACCTCGCCACCTCCGCCGGGGTCACCGCCGGGATCGACCTGGCGCTGGCCCTGGTCGAGGAGGACCTCGGGCGCGACGCCGCCCTGCTGATCGCCCGTCACCTGGTGGTGTTCCTGCGCCGGCCGGGCAACCAGGCCCAGTTCAGCACCCAGCTGGCCGCCCAGGTGGCGGCCCGGCAGCCGCTGCGCGAGGTCCAGCAGTGGATCGCCGAGCACCCGGAGGCCGACCTGTCGGTCGAGGCGCTGGCCCACCGGTCGGCGCTGTCGCCGCGGCACTTCGCCCGCGCCTTCACCGCCGAGGTCGGGGTGACCCCGGGCCGGTACGTGGACGGGGTCCGGCTGGAGGCCGCCCGCCGCCGGCTGGAGGACTCCGACGACGGGATCGAGGAGGTCGCCCGCGCCTGCGGCTACGGCACCCCGGAGGCGATGCGGCGCGCCTTCGTCCGGGCCCTGGCCGCCCCACCCGCCGAGTACCGACGCCGCTTCCACCCCCACCCCCTTGGAGGACACTGATGCGTATCGCCGTTCTGCTGTACGACGACTTCACCGCCCTGGACGCGGTCGGCCCCTGCGAGGTGCTGTCCCGCATCCCCGGTGCCGAGGTGGTGTTCACCGCCGCGAAGCCCGGCCCGGTCCGCACCGACATGAAGACCCTGGCGCTGACCGCGGACGCCGCCCTGGACGAGGTGGACTCGGCCGACGTGCTGCTCGTCCCCGGCGGGCCGGGGACGGAGGCCCAGCTGACCGACCCGGCCGTGCTGGAGTGGGTGCGCGCGGTGGACGCGACCACCACCTGGACCACCTCGGTCTGCACCGGCTCGCTGGTGCTCGGCGCCGCCGGACTGCTCACCGGCCGGCGGGCCACCTCGCACTGGATCTGCCTGGACGAGCTGGCCCGGTTCGGGGCCGAGCCGACCGGCACCGAGCGGGTCGTGGTCGACGGCAAGTACGCGACCGCGGCCGGGGTCTCGGCCGGGATCGACCTCGCGCTGACGCTGACCGGCCTGCTGGCCGGGGACGCGACCGCGGAGGCGATCCAGCTGATCATCGAGTACGACCCGCAGCCGCCGTACTCGGCCGGCTCGGTCGCGACGGCCCCGCCCGAACTGGTCGCCGAACTGCGCGCGAAGCGACTGCTGCTGGGCTAACGGCGTTCGGCCGGGAAGCCGTGGGTGCGGGCGCCGACGGCCACGGCGAGGACGGGGAGCAGCAGGGCGAGGACCGTCCAGGGCAGTGCGCCGGTGCCGAGGTGGCCGAGCACCAGGCCGCCGACCACGCCGCCGCCCGCCATCGCGGCGTTCCAGAGGGTGACCAGCATCGCCTGGGCGGCGTCCGCCCGGGCGCCGCCGGCGTCGCCGACGGCGGTCTGCAGCAGGGTCGGCGCGCCGCCCCAGCCCAGGCCCCAGAGCAGCGCCGCGAGGTAGACCAGCGGCGCGCTGGCGGACCACAGGCCGAGGACGCCCGCCGCCACCGCGACCAGCAGCGCGCCGCCGACGGTCAGCCGGCGCAGCCGGCGGTGGATGTGCGCGCCGGTGAACCAGACGCTCACCAGCGAGGCCAGCCCGAACACCAGCAGCACCGCGTCGGTGGCGTCGCCGAGGCCGGCCCGGTCGAGGAAGGGCGCGACGTAGGTGAACAGGAGGGTGTGGGCGAGCACGAAGAGCACCGTCACGGTGAGCACCGGCACCACCCCGGGCACGGTGAGCGCGCGCCGCACCGGGGTCCGTTCGCTGCCCGGCCGGCCGGACTGCTCGGGCAGTGTCGCCGCGATCCAGCCGACCACGCCGACGGCCAGCGCCGTCATCGCCAGGAACGGCACCCACCACACCAGCACCCGGCCGAGGAGGGTGCCGACCGGCACTCCGAGTGACAGCGCCAGCGGCACCCCCGCCATCGCGACCGCCATCGCCCGGCCCTGCTGCTCGGGCGGCACCAGGCGGCGGGCGTACCCGGCCAGCAGCGCCCAGGCCAGGCCGGCCGCGACGCCGGCGAGGAAGCGGGCGGCCAGGGTGAGCCGGTAGTCGGCGGAGACCGCCGTCACCGTGTTGGCGACGGCGAAGCCGGCCATCGCGGTGAGCAGCAGGCGCTTGCGGCCCCAGCCGGCGGTGGCCGCGGTGAGCGGGATCGCGGTGACGGCGGAGCCGATCGCGTAGACGGTGACGGTCTGGCCGGCGGCCGACTCGCTGACGCCGAGGGTCTCGCCCATCCCGGGCAGGACGCCGGCGGGCAGGTTCTCGGTGAGCGCGGTGACGAAGACGGCGGTGGCCAGCGCCAGCAGGGCGGGCAGCGGGAATCGGGGGGCCGTGGTGACGGGAGGCGTCGGGGTCGTGGTCGGCATGGGCTCATGCTCGGACCTCACACCGGTGTCAGGTTCAAGCTCCGGCCGGTCCCGGGGCGCCGGGCCGACCGGCCTTCGGCGCCCCGGGGTCGCGGTCAGCGGTGGAAGTAGCCGTCGAAGTTCCTGGAGAACTCCCGGCCGCCGAACTGGTCCCAGTCGACGGACCAGGTCATCAGCCCGCGCAGGTTCGGCTGGGCACCCGAACGCGGCACGTACGTCCCGCAGTTGGCCAGCTTGGTGAGGCAGTCCAGGGCCTTGTTCACCTCGGCCGGGGCGATGTAGCCGTTGCCGGCGTTGGTGGTGGCCGGCATGCCGATGGCGACCTTGGAGGCGGGCAGCGGCGGGAACATGTTGGCGGTGTTGCCCGCCACCGGGAAGCCGTTGAGCAGCAGGTCGGTCATCGCGACGTGGAAGTCGGCGGAGATCGCCGCCTTGTCAGTGCCGTGCCGCATGTTGACCGCATCGACCGGAAGGAGGTGGGCCGGGTGATCCGTGCATACAGCACGGTGTCAATGATCCAGACCGGTTCGGACAACCGGGGCGGCCCGCCCCAGCCGACGACCCCGGCGGACCGCCCCGGTTGCCGGGTGTGACACCCCGTCGAAGGATGGAGGGGTGACCCCGCCCGGCTACCTCCGATACCCCCACCTGCACGGCGACCTGCTCGCCTTCACCGCCGAGGACGACGTCTGGATCGCCCCGCTGAACGCCGACGACACCACCGGCCGGGCCTGGCGGGTGGGCTGCGACCGCACCCGGGTCAGCCACCCCCGCTTCTCCCCCGACGGCGGCACCCTCGCCTGGACCAGCTGGCTGAGCCTGACCCCCGAGGTGTGGACCGCCCCCGTCGAGGGCGGCGAGGCCCGACGGCTCAGCCACTGGGGCAGCCAGGACACCCGGGTGCGCGGCTGGCTGCCGGACGGCGAGGTACTGGCCGTCACCTCCTACCACGAGCCGTTCGGCCACTACACCTGGGCGCACGCGCTGCCGCCCGACGGCTCCCCCGGCCGCCGGATGCCCTGGGGCCCGGTCGGCGACGCCCAGATGAGCCGCGAGCGCACCGTGCTGCTCACCGGAGCCGCCCCGCACGAGCCCGCCGCCTGGAAGCGCTACCGCGGCGGCGCCGTCGGCCGGCTCTGGGTGGGCGGCGAGCAGATCCTGGCCGACCACCCCGGTCACCTCTCCTCCCCCATGCCGGTCGGCGGGCGGATCGCCTTCCTCTCCGACCACGAGGGCATCGGCAACGTCTACTCCTGCCGCCCCGACGGCACCGACCTGCGCCGGCACACCGACCACGCCTCCTACTACGCCCGCGAGGCCGCCACCGACGGCACCCGGATCGTCTACCAGCACGCCGGCGACCTCTGGCTGCTCGACGACCTGGACGCCCCCGCCCCACGCCGGCTGACCGTCCCGCTCGGCGGCGCCCGGGCCGGCCGCCGCCCGTACCAGGTCAGTGCCGCCACCCAGGTCAAGGACCTGGCCTGCGACCAGACCGGCCGGGCCGGGGTCGTCACCGTGCGCGGCAGCCAGTACTGGCTCACCCACAAGGACGGCCCGGCCCGCGCCCTCGCGGACACCCCGGGGGTGCGGACCCGGCTGCCGGTGGTGCTCGGGCACACCGGCGAGGCCGCCTGGATCACCGACGCCGAGGGCGCCGACGCGATCGAGGTGATGCCGCTGCCCGGGCACGAGGGCGACCCCGGGCACGGGGAGGGCGGCAAGCACGGGCACCGGGTGCTCGCCGCCGGCCGGCTCGGCCGCGTCCTGGAACTCACCGCCTCCCCCGACGGCGCCCGCCTGGCCGCCGTCGCCTCGGACGGGCGACTGCTGCTCGTCGACGCCGCGGACGGCACCGTCCGCGAACTCGCCGCCTCCGGCTACGGGCCGGTCTCCAGCGCCCGTTTCTCCCCCGACTCGCACTGGATCGCCTGGTCCCAGCCGGCCGCCGGGCGCTCGCTGCGCCGGATCCGGCTCACCCGCACCGAGGCGCCCGGACCGATCACCGACGTCACCGACGGCCGGTTCGAGGACGAGCAGCCGGTGTTCACCCGGGACGGCCGCTACCTGGCCTTCCTGTCCTGGCGAGGCTTCGACCCGGTCCACGACGTGCACACCGGCGACCTCTCCTTCCCGGTCGGCTGCCGCCCGTACCTCGTCCCGCTCACCGCCGACACGCCGTCCCCGTTCGCCGCGCCCGCCGAGGACGGCACCCCGCGCGGCGACGGCGGCGGCGACGGCACCGTCCGGGTCGATCCGCCGGGCATCGGCGAGCGGCTGCTGCAGTTCCCGGTGATCGCCTCCAAGTACTCGGCCACCGACGCGGTGCGCGGCGGCCTGCTCTGGCTGCGCTGGCCGATCTCCGGCACCCTCGGGCAGACCTTCGCCAGCCCGGACGACACCTCGGGCCGCCCCTCGCTGGAGTACTTCGACCTCGCCCGGGGCACCCGGACCACCCTGGTCGACAGGCTGGACGGCTACGCGGTCTCCGGGGACGGCGGCTCGGTCGCGATCTACTCGGCCGGGACCCTGCGGATCATCCCGGTCACCGCCCCCGGCGCCGGCACCACGGTGGACCTGCGCCGGATCACCCACACCGTGCACCCGGCCGCCGAGTGGCGACAGGCCTACCACGAGGCGGCCCGGATCGTCCGGGACCAGTTCTGGGACGAGCGGATGTCCGGCCTGGACTGGCCCGCCCTGGTCGCCCAGTACGAGCCGCTGCTGGAGCGGATCTGCTCGCCCGACGACTTCGCCGACCTGCTGCGCGAACTCCTCGGCGAGCTCGGCACCTCGCACGCCTACGTCACCCCCTCCCGGCGCGCCGAGGGGCCCTCGCTCGCCCAGCAGCCGCTCGGCCTGCTCGGCGCCAACGCGCACCGCTCCCCCGACGGGCGCTGGCTGCTCGACCGGGTGCTGCCCGGCGAGTCCTCCGACCCGCGCGCCCGCGCCCCGCTCGCCGCCCAGGGCGTGCGCGACGGCGACGAACTGCTCGCCGTCGGCGGGCGCCCGGTGGACCCGGTGCGCGGCCCGCTGCCGCTGCTGGCGGGCACCGGCGGCACCACCGTCGAGCTCGCCCTGCGCACCGGCCCGGACGGCCCGGTGCGGCGGATCACCGTCACCCCGCTGACCGACGAGCGGGCCATCCGTTACCAGAACTGGGTCGCCAGACGCCGCGCCCTGGTCCGGGAGTTCAGCGACGGCCGGTGCGGCTACCTGCACATCCCGGACCTCGGCGGCTCCGGCTGGGCGCAGTTCAACCGCGACCTGCGGCGCGAACTGGACAAGCCCGCGCTGGTCCTGGACGTGCGCGGCAACGCCGGCGGCAACGTCTCCGAGCTGGTGCTGGAGAAGCTCACCCGGCACGTCCTCGCCTGGGACTTCAGCCGGGACCGCCAGCCGGTCCGCTGGCCCCGGCACTCACCGCGCGGCCCGCTGGTGGCGCTCGCCGACGAGGCGACCAGTTCGGACGGCGACGTGGTCATCGCGGCGATCAAGCTGCTGGGCCTCGGCCCGGTGGTCGGCACCCGGACCTGGGGCGGGGTGGTCGGGATGACCGGGCGGCACGCCCTCGGCGACGGCACCCAGATCTCGGTGCCCAAGAACGCCTCCTGGTTCACCGGCGGGCTCGGCTGGTCGGTGGAGAACCGCGGCGTCGAACCGGACGTGCACGTGCTGCGCTCCCCGCGGGACTGGGCCCGGGGGCGCCACCCCGAGCTGGTCGCCGCCGTCCAGCTGGCCCTGGACCTGCTGGAGGACGTGCCCGCCTCGGTGCCCCCGCCGGAGGACACCCCCCGGCCGGACCTGCGGCGCCCGCCGCTGCCGCCCCGGACGCACTGAGGCCGGGACGGCAGCGGCGGGCGGGGCGGTAGGGCGGGCAGGGTGGACCGGGACGGTCAGCCCCAGGGGTCGCCCTCGGCCGTCATGTTCTCGGCCGCACGCCGGTCGTCCTCCTCCTGAGCGGCGCGCTGCTCCGCCTCGCGGGTCTCCCGGGTCCGCTCGACCTCGGAGCTGTACGCGTCGACGGCCTCGTCGTGGGCGAGGGCGGCACGCTCGGCGGCGTCCTGCCCGGTCGCCTCGTGCGCCTTGTGGCGGAACCTGTCGAAGATGCCCATGACTCCTCCTCGGACGGATACCGGGCTTCCCCCACTCTCACACCGGGTGCGGACGCACGCACCTTGAGCCTTTGGTCCCTGGTGAACGCGCCCAAGGGCCGTAGTCGGTCGGCGTCGGACGGGCGCAGGGTGGAGCCGTCGGCCGAACTGACGCCACCGTCTGGAGCCCGCTGTGACCGTCGTACCTTCCGGAAGCCACGCCCGACGCACCGCCGCCGAGGAGCCCCACGACGGACCGCGCCGGCGGGTCGGCCCGCTGGCCGCGCTGGACGGGCGGCTGCCCGGCGCCCACGACCTGCTGCTGATGCAGTGCCCCAGCTCGCTGCGCCCACTGGCGGGCGGCGAGCTGCCGGACTGGGCGCGGGCGGTACTGCGGGCGCACCCGTGGGTGACGGTCGGCCGGGCGCCCTCGGTGGTCGGCTCCCCGGTGGACCTGCCGCACCCGCAACGCTGCACCCGGGATCCGGAGGCGGCGCCCGAACTCTGGTTCCCGGTGACCGTGCGCGGCCCGCGCCCCGGGCAGCGGCTGGACGCGCTGGCGCCCTGGGCGGCGGTGGCCCGGACGCTGCGGCCCGAGCAGCTGGCCGAGCGGCGGGAGCGGCTGGACGCCGAGCGGGTCGCCGGGATCCCGGCGCTGGCCCTGCTCCCGGAGGTCGGCCGGGTGGTGGCGGACCACCGGCTCTCCTGGGGCCCGATCGGCGCGATCGGCTACGAGCTGGGCACCGGGGTGCCGGTGGCCGGGCCGCTGAGCCCGCTGCGACTGGTGCTGCGCGCCCCGCACCCGATCAGCCGCCGGGACGCGCTGCAGCTGCGGCGGGCGCTGAGCAAGCTGCCGGTACCGGTGCAGGCCGAGTTGGAGACCCGCTACGGCGCGGTGCAGCTGGCCGAGTACGCGGCCTCGCCGTACACCCTGACGTTGCTGACGCCCTACGGGCCCCGGGAGGTCCGCGATCCGTGGTTCCCGCGCGGCCCGTTCGTCTGAGCCGTCGCCTCGGCGGTACCGGTGGCAGCTGCCCGGCGAGTCCGCCGTCGGCAGCGGATCGCCGGGCGCGCCGATCCGGTGGCGGCTGCCCGTCCTCAGCGGAACGCGGCGACGTTGCGGGCGGCCCAGTCGGCGAAGCGGCGCGGGGCGCGGCCGAGGACCCGCTGGACGTCCGGGCTGACACGCAGCTCGGCCGGGCTCGGGGAGCCGAGGATGTCCAGGGTGTCCTCGGCGAGCTCGGCCGGCATGCTCCGGGCCATGGCGGCCTTGGCCTCGTCACGGGTGAGGTCCTGGAACCGCACCGGCGAGCCCAGCACGGCCGCGATGGCCTCCGCCTGCCCGCGCGGCGTGATCACCTCCGGGCCGGTCAGCTCGTACACGCCGCCGGTGTGCCGGTCGTCCAGCAGGCAGGCCGCCGCGACCTCGGCGATGTCCGCCGGGTCGACGATCGGCACCCCGACGTCGCCGAAGGGCGCGGCGACGACCCGCTGCGTGCGGATGGACTCGGCCCACCACAGGGCGTTGGAGGCGAAGCCGCCCGGCCGCAGGACGGCCCACTCCAGGCCGGACTCCCGCAGCGCGTCCTCCACCGCGCGCACCGCGATCCGCGTCGGGCCGAAGGGCCTGGTCGCCACGCCCTGCGAAGAGAGCAGGACGACCCGGCGGACCCCACCGGCCGCGGCCCGGCCGATGAGCTCGGCCGGGCCGGCTCCGGCCGCGTGCAGGTCGCCGGACAGCAGCAGGAACAGCGCCTTCGCCCCGGCCAGCGCGGGTTCGAGGCCGCCCGGCTCGGCCAGGTCGGCCACCACGTGGCGGACGCCGTCCGGCACCGCCGCCGCATGCCGCGACACCGCCGTCACCTGGTGGCCCGCCTCGGCCAGCGCCCGCGTCAACGGCCGGCCCACGTTTCCGGTAGCCCCGGTTACCACGATCATGATCAGCTCCTTGTCCAATGGCCTTGCGGCCCTGTGGCCTTGAGGCCCTGCGGCCTTGTGGCTTGTGGCCTTGACGCTAGGGTCCCGGCTAACATTTCGTAAGGACATACCTCGGGGTAAGGTCCTCACATGACGGGAGGCTCGCAGCTCATGCAGACCGACACGACGAAGCGGTATGACGTGTTTCACACCGACTGCCCCGCGCGCGACATGGTCGACCACGTGACCAGCAGGTGGGGCATCTGGGTGCTGATCTCCCTGCGGAGCAACGACCTCCGGTTCCACGAACTGCGCGACAGCATCCGAGGCATCAGCGAGAAGATGCTCTCCCAGACCCTGCGCTCGCTGGTCCAGGACAACCTGGTCTGGCGGAAGGTCGAGCCGACGACGCCGCCTCAGGTCACCTACGGGCTGACCGAGTTCGGTCGCGACGTCGGCGAACCGCTGGCGGAGCTGTTCGACCGGATCACCCGACGGCTGCCGCCGCGCGACGCGGGATAGCGCCGAAGCAGTCGGCCGCCGGAGGCTCTCAATTGGGCCGGTTGGGCGGCCGGGACGCCGCGCGAGGCCGGCGACGGGGCGCCGGAGCGGGCCGTCGGGCGAGGACGTACGAGCCACCCGCCGCCTGCTGGAGTCTGGCCATGGCCTCGGACAGCTCGGCGTGCAGGGCGTCCCGGGCAGCCTCGTCGCAGGCCTGCCGGAGGTGCCATTCCTCGGCGAGTACCCGTTCCACCGCCGCGACCGCTTTGCGCCGCCTGGGGCTGAACCACAGGAGCGGCGGCGCGAATTGGAGGTGTGCGCCCCAGAGCCACAGGCAGGTGACCCGAGCCTGACGCAGCAGGCCGAGGATCGCGCGGCCGATGGTCGACCTCACGGTTCGCCCATCGTCCGGCGGCAGGGTCTGCGACCGAGGACGACCAGGGGTTCCTCGAACGGCTGGTTCGCCAGGTAGGCCTGCGACCAGGCGACGCCCCACCGGGCGCAGTTCGGGCAGTTCCACGTCCGCCCGGCCGCGTTGGCGTCGTCGAGCAGATCGACCGGCGCACCGCAGTCCGGGGCGGGGCAGGCGGGTCGGGTGGTCATCGGCGGCGGTCCCGTCCGATGCGCCGCCGGGTGGCCCGCCGCATGATCGGTTCGGCCACGACGACGCCGAACATGAGGGCGGCGGCGAACGTCACCAGGCACACCAGCGCGGTGGCCGCCCTCGGCGGGCCGGGAAGCGCCCAGGTGGCGATCGCCGCCGCACCGCCGCTCAGCGCACCGATGATGCCGACGGCGATCAACACGTCGGCGCCGAAGGCCGGCTGGCGGTTCACGCGGCGCCCTCATTGCCGACGCCGAGCCCGCCACGGGACTTGGCGGGGACGATGTGGACGACCAACATCGGCTCGCCCGGGAGAGGTTGGATGCGGAGGGGGTCGACCGTCCACTCCACGCCCCCGCCCACCGGCCGCACATAGGCGAGCCCACCCCGCGTGTCCATGTAGACGACGTTCCTGTCGGTCGTCACGTCCTTGACCAGCTCGCCGACCTGCGGGCGATAGGGCGGACCAGCGGGGGATTTCTTGCGCGTCACGGCGGCAACTCCGTTCCGTAGTGCGATGACTACCCAGGGATGCCTACTGTGATTTATAGTCGGCGGTGCCTTCAACCTTTCATCAGGGAAGGAATGGGAGCTAACAATCATGAACCGCAAGGAACTTGATCCAGACTCCTCGCCCGCCGCAAAGTTTGGCGCCCAGGTTCGCGAGCTACGAGAGGCCCGCGGCTGGACTCAGGACCATCTAGCGGAACTCACCGGGTACTCAGCCGTACACGTGTCCGCCGTCGAAACTGGCCGTAAACCTCCAACCGAGCGCTTCGCCCGAAGGCTTGACGAAGCGTTTGAGACTCAAGATCGATTCCAACGGGAGTGGCGCAACGCAGGGCGGCGCGTCCTGTTCGAGGGATTCGGCGACTACCTGCGCAGCGAGGCTGACGCGGTGGCGCTGCGACTGTTCGAGATCAACATCGTTCCGAGCCTCCTCCAGACCCCCGCCTACGCGAGGGTGTATCAGGAGGCGCGGGTTCACCGTGGCCGGTCAACTCAACAACAGGCCGAAGAACGGCTGACGATGCTGCTGCACCGCCAGCAGCATCTCCACCGGCACCCGGCTCCCCGACTCCACGCGGTCATAGATGAGGGATGCCTACACCGAGCGATCGGGGGCCGCGACGTCATGGTGGAGCAGCTCCAACGCCTTGAGGAACTGGCCGCCCATCCTCAATTCGTCATCCAGGTAAGCCCGTTCTCCCTCGGGGCGGACCGTCCGTTTGCGCATCCCATCACCCTGCTGACCATGCCGAACAGGACCAGCGTGGGATACGGTGAGATTCAGGGGCGGGGCTTCCTCCAACGCGACCCGGATCCCCTGGCCGAGTGGGCCGGCGAGTACGATCAACTGCAGGTCGAGGCGTTGTCCCGGGCGGCAAGTCGAGAGTTCATCCGGCAGGTTCGGAGGGGTTTTGAGCATGGTTGACCTGGCACACGCCGCATGGCGCAAGAGCACCTACAGCGCCCAGGAAGGGCAGTGCGTTGAGGTGACGGACGGGTTCCCCGGCCAGATGCCAGTGCGGGACAGCAAGGACCCCGACGGACCGGCCCTCATCTTCCCGGCCGAGGCGTGGCAGTCCTTCGTCTCCGCCGTCCGAGCCGGCGAGTTCGGCACGGTCTGACGCCCGGTCTGAGTCCCGAGGTCAGGCGCAGCCGGCGCTGCTCGGAGGGTGGCCGAGCAGCGCCGACATGACGCCGCCGCTTCATGTCCGCAGGCGATCCCTTGGACTCGTTCGGGGCTCCGGGACGGTCTCCATTGCGGTGACTATGCGTCGCGGTCGTTTCGCAGGGCCTGGATGAGCCAGGGGTACACCGGGATCAGGTTCGGTACCACCTGCCAGCCGTTGACGATCCACACCAGCCGCCAGTACCGATCCACCAGGGGATCGTGCGCCTCTTCGAACTGCTGGGCCATCCAGTCCCGGAACTCCGTGTCAGGGGTGCGCGCGAACACCCCGGCGAAGCGGTGCACGAGGTCGTCGATGACGGGTGCAGCCCTGTCGCCGAGCGGGTCGATGCCCGACTCCAGGGCCTCGGCCACCTTCTGACGGGTGAACTCCATCAGTTCCTCGCCGGCCTCGCTCTCGATGTCGGGCGTGCGCCCGGCGGCCTGGTACCCGGCCGTCCGGCGGATCCGGGCCCGGAAGTCCTCGTCGCCGATCAGCCCGGCGAGCTCCACCCACGCGGCGACCTGCTCGCCGGACGGATCATCGGGGAGGTCGGGAGTGGCAGCGCGAACCATGGCCACCACGGCCGGTTCGGCATCCGCTGTGCCGAAGGTGCCGTCCAGGAAATCGTCGATCAACCGTCGGCGTTCCTCGCCGGACAACTGCGTGAGCCTGTGCATGAGCTTGGTCTCCTCGGGACCGGACCCGCGTCCGGCCACGACTCGCAGGACGCTCCGACGCAGTTGCAGCATCCGGATCCGGACGTCCAGGGCGTCGGCGTGCGCCGCGGCGACTTCCGCCACCGAGAGCTCACGGTCCAGTACCCGTTGAATCGTGGCCAGGTCCACGCCCAGCTCGCGCAGTGTGCGGAGGAGTTCCAGACGAAGCAGTGCGTCGAGGTCGTAGAGCCGATAACCGGCGGGGCTTCGGGTGGTCGGCGCTACCACCCCCGAATCGGAGTAGAACCGGATGGTCCTCACGGACAAGCCGGTCCGCCGGGAAAGCTCCCCGATCGAGTAGAGGGTCGTAACGTCCATGCCCCCACTCTGCTGTCTCCAGTCACTGGAGACTCCAGGCTGTTCCCCAGCCGGACCGTCATCGGGGTCCGCACCGACGGCTCCAAGGAACCGGTCGCGCTCAAGGACGGCTGCCCGCGAGTCCTCCGAGTCACGGGCCGACACGCCTTGAAAATAGGTTGTCGGCCGATGTCGATCCGGCCGTGTCCGCTCCGACGTCCTGGTGTGCGGCGCCCCGCCGCACGAAGACACGACAAGACCTGCCGAGGAAACACGTGGATCAACTGCTCAGAGTCATGAACTTCAACGTCTCGCGTGACGGAATCGGTGCCGGTGAGCACCAGAGTCTCGAAGAGCCGTTCGGCCTCGACCGTCCCGAGCGGCTGTTCGCCTGGGCCGGAGCCACGGCGAGCTGGCCCATGCGCACGGATCCCGGGGGGAGCCGGGGGCTCGACGACTACTTCACCCGGGACTTCGCACGCAACATCGGTGCCGAGATCATGGGCCGCAACAAGTTCGGGCCCCAGCGCGGGCCCTGGCAGGACCACGAGTGGCGCGGCTGGTGGGGCGACGAGCCCCCGTTCCGCACACCGGTGTTCGTCATGACCCACCACGCACGTCCGTCGTTCACGCTCTCCGACACCACGTTCCACTTCGTCGACGGCGACCCGGCCACGGTCCTCGAACGGGCCCGGGAAGCGGCGGAGGGCAAGGACGTCCGACTCGGCGGCGGGGTCACCACCATCCGGCAGTTCCTCGATGCCGACCTCGTCGACACCATGCACGTGGTGGTCGCACCGGTGGACCTCGGGTCCGGACTGCGGCTCTGGGAGTCCCCCGACGAGCTGCTCGACCGGTTCCACCTGGAGGTCGTGCCCAGCCCGAGCGGCGTCACGCACCACCTGTTCTGGCGAAGGTGACACGAGGCCCCACTACCCGACGAGGCGGGTAGTGGGGCCTCCGTATCCACGCAGCGAGCGCGGCCGTCAGCCGGTGACGCTGGGCGCACCCGTCTCCAGGTGGCCGGTGAAGCGCTGGGACCAGCTGCTGTCGACGTCCACCGTCACGGTGAAGTCGTACCAGCCGTTGGTGTACGCCACCGCGTTGAAGAAGTCGCTGACGCTGCCGCCGGCCGGGACCTGGTACGTCCAGGGGCCGTCCGTGCGGTAGTTGTTCGACGCGATGGTGAAGGTCATCGGCGTGCTGCCGGAGTTGGCCAGCTTGAAGTAGACCGCCGGCTTGCCGGTGCCCGGCTCGACCGCGTACGAGGCCGTGACGGCGGCGTTCTTGCCCGCCTTGGTCGCGTCCCCCTTGAAGCGGCGCAGGAAGCGGTTGGGGCCGACCACCGTGAGGTCGTACGGGCCACCGCCGAAGTTGGTGCCGCAGTTGAAGAAGTCGCTGGTGTTGCCGCCCGGGTCGACGGTGTACTGCCAGGGGCCGCCGCTGCGGTAGGCGTTGGCGTAGGCGGCGAAGTGCGCGGACTTCGCCGCCGCAGCGCCCCCGTTGTCCATCGTGATCCAGACCTTCATCACCCCGCCCGAACCGAACTCCAGGTGGTCCAGGTTGGCGTTCGGCTGGTACGGCAGCGCGCGGGCCGGGCGGGTGCCGGACTCCTGCAGCGGCAGCTGGTTGTTGACCGGCGCCGGGTTGGGCAGCGGACCGCACGCCGACAGGCCGATGGTCTGCGAGGTGTCGGGCAGCGCAGGCAGCCCGTACACCGGGTTGGCGAAGTCGAACACGCTGGTCAGGTCGCCGCAGACGCGCCGACGCCAGTCGCTGATGTTCACGCACTGCGCGGGCGTGCCGAGGGCGGCCGTCCAGGTCTCCAGGAAGCGCAGCACGGAGGTGTGGTCGAAGGTCTCCGAGTTGACCCAGCCGCCGCGGGTCCAGGGCGAGACGGCTATGAGCGGGACGCGGAAGCCGAGGCCGATGTTGGTGCCGTTGTAGAACTCGCCCGGGGTGCCGGCCGGGGCGGCCGGCGGCGGGACGTGGTCGAAGAAGCCGTCGTTCTCGTCGTAGTTGATGAACAGGACGGACGAGTTGAAGACGTTCGGGTCCGCGTTGAGCGCGTCGATCACCATGTGGACGAAGTGCGCGCCGTCGGCCGGGGTGGCGTAGGGGTGCTCGGAGGAGGCCTGGTCGGGGACGATCCAGGAGACCTGCGGGAGGGTGCCGGCCAGCACGTCGGCCTTGATCGCGGCGGCGATGTCGTCCGGGGTCTTCCCGGTGACCTTGGGCACCGAGCCCATGCCCTTGACGGCCAGCGGGCTGCCGGCCGGGGCGCCGGAGAACTGGTTGAAGTAGGCCAAGGCGTTGTCGCCGTAGTTGTCGGCGGCGTTCTGGTAGACCTTCCAGCTCACGCCGGCGTTCTCCAGCGCCTCGGCGTAGGTCTGCCAGCGCAGGCCCTTCTCGTCGCCGCCGTCGTAGGCCGGTCCGCCCGCGCTGCCGGCCGGGTCGATCTGGCCGGACCAGTGGTAGGTGCGGTTGGGGCCGGTCGCGCTCAGGACGGAGCAGTGGTAGGCGTCGCAGATGGTCCAGTTCTCGGCCAGCGCGTAGTGGAACGGGATGTCCTGGCGGGTGAGGAAGCCGAGCGTGCGGACGTTGCCCTTGGCAGCGACCCAGGAGTCCATCTTGCCGCCGTTCCAGGCCTTGTGCTGATCGCTCCAACCGTGGGAGAGATCACCGTTGCACTGGGCGAGGCGCTCGGGGTCGGCGCCGCCGGCCGGCTTGGTCTGGCTGAACTGCCACGGGTACTGGCGGGAGAACAGGCCGTTGGGCTGGTTGAAGACGCTGTAGCCGCCGGCGATCTGGATCGCGCTGCGGTCGGCGAAGCCGCGTACGCCGCTCAGCGTGCCGAAGTAGTGGTCGAAGCTGCGGTTCTCCTGCATCAGGATCACCACGTGCTGCGCGTCGGTGATGGTGCCGGTCTGCTGCAGCGTGGTGGTGGAGGCCACCGCGGGCGCGCCCGGAGCGGCCCCCGCGGCACCGGAGCCGGCCACGGCGAGACCCGCCGCGGCGGCGCCCGACAGCGTGACGAACTTCCTACGACTCAGCTCGGCCATCAGCCCAACCCGTCCCTTCGGTCGCGATGTTGTGTACACAAGTGGGGGCTCATCGATCGCGGAGAAGTCTCCACCTCGGGCGAGTGGGCCACCAGATGCGTGCACCAGGATTGGCGGACTGTTCGTCGGAGGGTCACCGGTGTTCGTCCGGGCGTCACCGAGCGACGCCCGGACGAACGGGGGGCTGAGCCGTTGCGGAGAGACCGAGGTGGTCAACGGCCCGAGGTGGTCAGCGGTCCGACACGGTGATCCCCAGCGCGTGGGCGAACTGCGGTGCCAGCTCCAGCAGCTGGGTGGAGCTGATGACCGCCCCGCGCAGGCCCAGGTGGCCGTCCGCCAGGCCGAGCCGGGCGGCCCCGCGCAGATCGGTCTTGCTCAGGGTGGCGCCGCGCAGCCGGACCTCCTCCAGCGTCGAACCGGGGAAGGAGACCTCGGTCAGCTTCGCGTCGCCGAAGTCCACGTCGCGCAGCAGGCAGTCCTCGAAGACCACGTCCCGCAGGACCGCGGCCCGCAGGTTGACCGCCTCCAGCTTGCAGCCGCGGAACACCACCCGGCGCAGCGCCGAACCGTGCGCGGCCACCCCGGCCAGCACCCCGCCCAGGAAGGCGCTGTCCTGCCACTCGGAGTCGCTCAGGTCGCAGGCCACCCAGCGGCCGGCCTGCACCCAGACCTCGTTGAACCGGGCCTGGCGCAGCTTGACCCCGCTGAGCGCGACCCCGGTGAAGGCGCACTCCAGGAAGGCCGCCCCGGCCGCCGACTCGTCGGTGTACTCGCCGCCGTCGAAGTGCGCGGTGTCGTACCGGTCGTCGCTGCGCAGCCGCCCGGTGTGCGGGCGCAGCAACTCCGCGTACGGCAGGTCGGTGAGCTGGTCGGGGACGGAACGCGGCATGGCGGTGGCACCTCACGGTCGGAACGGGCTGGTCTCGCCCGCATGCTCGCACGCGGCACCGACAACCGGCCGCAGGGCGACCCGCCGGACGGCGCGCGCAGAACGGCGCCCCGCCGGACGGCGACGCACGGGCGCCCCGGCCCGGCCGCTGCGGACGGCGGCCGGGCCGGGGCGACGCGCACGATCGGCCGCGCGGGATCAGCCTCGCAGGAGGCTCAGCCCCGCAGGATCGGCCTCAGCAGGATCAGCCCCGCGCCCAGAGGGAGTTGACCCGGCTGCGCTCGGTGCTGTTCGGGTACGGGTTGGTGCAGGAGGTGCCGGGGCCGCCGCCGGACATCAGCTCGCTGCACGGGCCGGAGTAGTGGTCCGGCAGGCCGAGCACGTGCCCGGTCTCGTGCGCGGTCACCCGCACCGAGTTGTACTGCCGGTTCTGCTGGTAGTCGAGGAAGACGTAGCCGCGCCCGTGGCCGTCGGTGCTGGCGTACGAACCGCGGCTGTCGTTGCCCTCGTAGTACGCGAAGTCGCCGCCCGAGCCGGACCGCAGCTGGACGTTGCCGACCGAGCTGTTCCAGATCTGCGCGGCCTGGGATATCTGGTTGCGGAAGGTCGGCGCCGAACTGGCGTCGTAGGTGACGACGACGGTGGCCAGGTTCGGGTTGGCGGCCTGCTTGGCCTTCGCCGAGGCCATCACGGCCTGGAAGAACGCCTGGTTGTTCGCGGCCTCGGCAGCCGAACCGGCGTACGTCGAGGCGGTGTAGCCCTGAACGGCCGGCGCGGGGGTGGCGGCGGCCGCGGCGGTGGTGGGCAGCACGGCGAGGCCGGCCGCGAGGGCCAGGCCGAGGGCGGCGGACAGCACGGATCGCTTCATGTGGGGGCTCCGATTCCTGTGGTGCCGTGGCCGGTTGGGGGCCGGCCCGGGGGGACACCTGGTCAACGGGTGATGTCCCCAGAGCTTCGGGCAGCCCGGCGGGCGCGCGGATGATGTCAACCCGCGATAGCCTCGATCAATACCCCTTCCGGCAAAGGGGTTTGAGATGTCTTTAACCCGTCTTGACTCGTGCGTGCCCCTGGCATTCCGTTCCACCGGCGGCTAGGCTCCGGTCGGGGAAGTTACCGAAGCGGCGGGCCGCCCGATTCCGGCCGGGCGGCCCGCCGCACCCCGTGGGAATCGGCAACTCCACCGGAGCTACGGTCGGTTCGCGGTCGCCAGGCCGTTCGCCCAGAGGCTGTCGACCTGGCTGCGCTCGGAGCTGTCGGGGTAGGGGTTGGTGCAGGACGGGCCGGGGCCGCCGCCGGACATCAGCTCGCTGCACGGGCCGGAGTAGTCGTCGGGCAGGCCGAGCACGTGGCCGGTCTCGTGCGCGGTGACGCGGAGCGAGCTGTACTGCTGGTTCTGCTGGTAGTCGAGGAAGACGTAGCCGTGGCCGTGGCCGTCGGTGCTGGCGTACGAACCGCGGCTGTCGTTGCCCTCGTAGTACGAGAAGTCGCCGGTGCCGCCGCTCTCCTGGAGCTGGACGCTGCTCACCGAGCCGTTCCAGATCTGCGCGGCCTGGGATATCTGGCTGGTGAAGGAGGGCGCGTTGGCGGTGTCGTAGGTGACGGTGACGGTCTGCAGCCACGGGTTGGCGGCCTGCTTGGCCCTGGCCGAGGCCATCACGGCCTGGAAGAAGGCCTGGTTGTTCGCGGCCTCGGCGGCCGAACCGGCGTAGGCCGAGGCGGTGTAGCCCTGGACCGCGGGCGCGGCGGGCGCGGCGACGGCCGTGGCGGGCAGGGTCGCGAGGCCGGCCGCGAGGGCCAGGCCGAGGGCGGCGGACAGCACGGATCGCTTCATGTGGGGGCTCCGAATTCGCGGTACGCCGAACCGCCGGGGCCGGTGGGGGCCGGGCACGGCGACGGCAACGGTGGGGGCCGCCCCGGTGGGGACCGGGGCGGATTCGCTGCCCCCGAGCTTCGACCCGCCCGGGCTCGCGGCGGATGATGTCAACCGGCGATAGCCCCGCCGCATACCAGTGGGGCCCGCCGCGCGTCCTCCTGCCGCCCTTTGGTCTGTCATGTCCTTGGCGACACGGGTGGGTGGCGTCTATGCTCCCGACGTGGAGCTCGACGTGAGACACCTCCGGGTGCTGTGCGCGGTCGCCGACACCGGCAGCCTCCGCAAGGCCGCGCTCCAGCTCGGCATGACCCAGCCCTCGCTCACCACCCAGCTGCACCGCATCGAACGGGCCATCGGCGGCGCCCTGTTCACCCGCGAGCGGACCGGCAGCCGGCCCACCGCGCTCGGCCACTCGGTGCTGTCCCGGGCCCGGCCGGTGATCGCCGAGATGGCCGCCCTGGTGGCCGCCGCCCGCCAGGAGGCCCGCGACGCGGCCGGCCCCGGGCGGCAGCGGCGGCTGCGGATCGGCAGCGTCGGCAGCCGGGCGGTCGCCGCCTGGCTGCGCCGGGTGCACGAGCGGCTGCCGGACACCGACACCACCATCCACGTCGACATCTCGGCCAGCGCGCTGCTGCGGATGGTCGCCGCCGACCAGCTGGACGTGGCCTTCGTCTACGAGAGCGAGGGCTTCCCGCTGCGGGTCCCGCCGGACGCCGAGCACCGGGTGCTGATGGCCCGCGAACCGCAGTTCGTCGCGCTCGCCGCCGGGCACCCGGCCGCCGCCCGGCCGGTCGTCCACCTGGCCGACCTCGCCGAGGACACCTGGATGGTCGACCCGACCGCCGACCACGAGTACGCGGCGATGCGCCGGGTGTTCAGCGAGGCCGGGCTCAACCCCCGGGTGGTGCAGGTGCGGGACAACGCCACCGCCGCCGAACTGGTCGCCTCCGGCGAGGCCGTCCGCCCCTGCCAGCCGACCTCCGCGCCCGGGCCCGGCACGGTGGTGCGCCCGGTGCACGGGGACCCGCTGGCCGTCCGGCTGCTGTTCACCTGGCGGCCGCGCGCGCTCAGCGCGCCCGCCCTGGACGCGCTGTACGGCGAACTGCGCGCCGCCTACCTGGATCTGGCCAAGGTCAACCCGGCCTACCTGGCCTGGCTGGCCCGGCACGAACCGGTCCTGCTGGAGTGCGCCTGAACCCGGCCGGACGCCCAGGCTCGGGCGGCCCGCCTCAGCCCCCTCCCGAACGCGCCCGCCTCAGCCCTCCCAGGCGTGCAGCAGCAGGCCCACCACGACGGTCAGCGCGCGGACCAGGCCCGCCGCCGGCACGCCGGTCTTGGTGTGCCGGGAGTGCAGCAGCCAGACCGTGAACAGGTAGAGCGCGGTGGGCACGGTGACGGTCGCGGTCCCGCGCATCCTGGCAGCGGCCCGGGCCCGGCGCACGCACCGGCGCGGCAGGCTCGGCGGTCCACGACCCCGACGGAAATCGCGCCTTTTGCCCGTTTTCTCCTTGCCGTCAGCCGTAGTTGACGCTCCGGTGCGCGAAGTGGGTGACAGCGCGGCGGGTTTCCGGGCGCGCCCCGCGCGCTGCGCCGCGACCGGCCGGATCACCCCGCTAGATTCGTCCCCGGTTGGAAGCGAGCGCGGGTCCTGCGGGGCCCCACGACACGGGCGGCCTGCGGGCAACGCGGAAGGTCAAGGCCGGTGGCAGGACAGCGGGGGCGGCAGAGCCGACCTTCCCGCGTCCGTACCACCGGCCTCGTGATCACCGCGCTGCTCGCCAGCGCCTGCCGTGCGGTCGGTCTCGCCGCGTCCGCGGCGGGGGCTACTTCTCCCAGCCGGCCTTGGTGTAGTCCTCCCCGGCGAGGCCGAAGGCGCCGTAGTTGGCGAGGCCCTTGCGAGTCGCCACCACGGTCGGCCGCTGGTAGAGCTCGACGGTGTGGCCGAGCTCCCAGATCTTCGCGTCGGCCTGGTTGTAGAGCTTCGCGGCCGCCACCGGGTCGATCGTCCCGGCCGCCTTCTTCAGCAGGTCGTCGATCTCCTGACTGCCCAGGCCCGACGGGTTGTTGAAGGTGTTGTCGCCGATCGGCAGGCGGAAGTTGGTCAGGCTCTTGGAAAGCGGGAAGGAGTCGGTGTTGCGCCAGCTCGCGATCTCGAACTTACCCGGGTTGACGTACTTGGTGAAGAAGTCGTTGGCGGCCACCTTGTCCAGGCTGACCTTGACCCCGGCCGCCTGCCACATCGCCGCGGCGGCGGTGGACAGGTCGATCTGGGTCTGCGGGGTGGCCTCGTTGATCACCCAGTGCAGTTCCAGCGACTGACCGTCCTTGGTGCGCGGCTGACCGCTGCCCGCCTCCTTCCAACCCGCGTCGTCCAGCAGCTTCTTGGCGGCGGCCAGGTCGAAGGTGGCCCACTCACCGGAGTTGTCCTGGTAGCCGGCCTGGTTGGGCATCAGGATGTGGTTGCCGAGCGGCTTGAACTGGACCGGCACGCCGTTGTTGGCGATCTTGATCAGCGAGGAGCGGTCGAGCGCCTTTCCGAGCGCCTGACGGACCTTCTGGTCCGCCAGCGCGCCGCCCCGGCCGAAGGAGATGTGCACCTCGTCCCACGGGCTGGCGCTGCGGATCACGGTGTCCTTGGCGTCCTTGAGCTGCCCGTACGCGGCGGCGGTGCCGGCCGTGGCCAGGTCGATCTCGTTGTTGAGGTAGGCCTGGGTGGTCGCCGACTGGGACATCACCCGGAAGGTGATCTTGTCCGCCTTCGCCCTGGTGCCCCACCAGGCCGGGTCCGGGACGAGGGTGAGGGTCTGCGCGGTCTTGTCCGCCACGCCGACCTTGAACGCGCCCGAGGTGATCGGGATCTTCTCCACCCAGCCCTTGTTGAAGTCGTCCGGGGTGGCGATGCCGGCCGCCGGGATCAGCGGGCGGAACAGGTTCTGCCAGTCCGCGTACGGCTCCGAGAAGGTGACCTTGACCTCGGTCGGGTCCGCGCCCTGCTCGACCGCGGAGATCTGCTCGTATCCGGAGGGGTCGGAGATGTTGTACGCCGGGTCCTTGCCGTTGCTGGCCTGCCAGTCGGCCTTGAAGTCCAGGTAGCCGAGCTGCTTGCCGTCCGACCACTTGGCCTTGGGGTTGAGCTTGTACGTGACCACCTGCGGCGAGGTCGAGGTGACCTTGGCCTCCAGCAGGAAGTCGGTGTTCGGCTGGAAGGTGCCGGAGGGGTCGGTGTTGAAGAGCGACGGCTCCAGCGCGCGCATGATCGAGACCGCGTCGCCGTAGGTGCCGTCCACCTGCAACGGGTTCCACTGGGTGATCCACTGGTACAGCGGCAAGCGCACCTCGCCGCCGTCCTTGACCTGGTCCAGCGGCTTGGCGTTGATGTCCTGGGAGTCCTGTCTGGGCGGCTCGCTCTTGGCCACGTTGTCGGCCGATCCACCCCCGCCCGAGGTGCACGCGGTGACCGCCAGCGCGGCGGCCACGGCGAGGGCGGTCGCCCGGCCGAGACGGCGGGCCGTGGTGGAAGCGTCCATTGGGGGTCCCCCTGGTGAGATCTTCTGAACGGGAGTTGCGCCGCGCTAGGTGTGGCGGGGCTTGATCATGGGCAGCCAATTCGGCACCGGCCAGCCGAACGTAACAGCGGATCAGACCGACCACCAGGGGGAGGAACGCACGCCTGATCCAAAAGTCACACACGGCAACACTGCCGCAACACCCCGGCCGCGCGCCGGTGCAAGACTCTGACCTGCGCTTTCCCGAACCGCTTCGCCCCCCTGCCGCCGAACCGCCGCCCGAACCGCCGCCACGAAGCCCTGACCGGGCCCCGACCGAAGGCCACCACCCGATGCCCACCAGACGCGTCGGCCCCACCCCCACCCCGGGCGGCCGTTGATGCTCCGTTACCTGGCGAAGCGCCTGAGCTACTACGCGGTGCTGCTGATCGCCGCCGTGTTCCTGGCGTACGCGATATCCGCGACCGCCCTGCAGCCGCGCACCTACTTCGACGCCAAGGTCCCCCGCCCGGCCGCCGAGTCGGTCGAGCGCCAGCTCACCGCGCTCAACCTGAACGACCGCACCCCGGTCGTCGAGCGCTTCGGCCACTGGGCCGGCGGGCTGGTCCACGGCGACCTCGGCCGGACCATCCACGACACCCCGGTCACCGACGACTTCGGCCGCCGGGTCTGGGTCTCGCTGCGGCTGCTGCTGATCGGCAGCCTGCTCGGCATCGTCCTCGGCGTCGCCGCCGGGGCCTGGAGCGCCGTCCGCCAGTACCGGATCTCCGACCGGCTGCTCACCGTGCTCTCCTTCGTCCTGCTCTCCACCCCGGTCTTCCTGGTCGCGCTGTTCCTCAAGAACGGCGCCATCGCCGCCAAGGACGCGGCCGGCCACGACGTCATCCCGTTCACCGGCTACGAGACCCCCGGGCTGACCGGCGGCCTCGGCGCCCACCTCGCCGACTGGGCGCTGCACCTGCTGCTGCCCACCATCTCGCTCGCGCTCGGCGGCCTCGCCACCTACAGCCGCTACCAGCGCGGCACCATGCTCGACGTGCTCGGCTCGGACTACCTGCGCACCGCCGAGGCCAAGGGGCTCACCCGCCGCCGGGCGCTGGTCAAACACGGGCTGCGGACCGCCGTGATCCCGATGTCGACCATGTTCGCCTACAGCTTCCTGGGCATCTTCACCGGCGCGATCTTCACCGAGACGATCTTCGGCTGGCACGGCATGGGCGAGTGGCTGATCCAGTCGATCAACGAACAGGACGTCAACTCGGTCGTCGCGGTCAACCTGTTCACCGCCGTCGTCGTCCTCGCCTCCGGCTTCCTCGCCGACACCCTGCACGCCGCCCTCGACCCGCGCGTGCGGTCCTGACCGGAGGTGAACTGACGTGACCACCGTCGCCGCGGAGCCGACCGCCCCGCCCGCCGCACCCCGCACCACCGGCCGGGGCCGGATCGTCCTCACCCGGCTGCTCGCCGCCCGCGGGGCCGTCGCCGGAGCCGTGCTCGTCCTGCTGCTGTTCGCGCTCGCCTTCGGCGGGCCGTACCTGACGCCCTGGGACTACGCCACCCCCGACTTCGGCGCGCTGCACCAACCGCCGTCCGCCGAGCACTGGTTCGGCACCAACGGGATCGGCCAGGACGTCTTCGCGCAGACCGTCCGCGGCCTGCAGAAGTCGCTGGTCATCGGCCTGCTGGTGGCGCTGTTCTCCACCGTGCTGGCCTCCCTGGTCGGCGCCTGCGCCGGCTACTTCGGCGGCTGGACCGACCGGGCGCTGATGTTCCTGGTGGACCTGCTGCTGGTCTTCCCCAGCTTCCTGATCATCACCATCGTCTCGCCCCGGCTGAAGAGCACCGGCTGGATCGCCTTCGTGCTGCTGCTCGCCCTGTTCAACTGGATGATCACCGCCCGGGTGGTCCGCTCGATGACCATCTCCCTGCGCGAGCGCGAATTCGTCCGCGCCGCACGGTTCATGGGGGTGCGGCCGCTGCGGATCATCACCCGGCACATCCTGCCGAACGTCGCCTCCTTCCTGATCATCGACGCCACCATCGCGGTCGGCGGCGCCGTGATGAGCGAGACCGCGCTCTCCTACTTCGGCTTCGGCGTCAAGGCCCCGGACGTCTCGCTCGGCACCCTGCTCGCCGCCGGGACCAGCGAGGCCCCGGTGTTCCCCTGGCTGTTCTACTTCGCCGCCGGACTGCTGGTGCTGTTCGTCCTCGCCGTCAACCTGATCGGCGACGGGCTGCGCGACGCCCTCGACCCCACCGCCGGGGGCCCGCGCCGCCGCCGCTCCGCCCGGAGGAAGAAGCCGTGACCACCACCGTCGAGACCCCCCTGCTCGCCGTCCGCGACCTGCGGGTGGACTTCGCCGGGCCGCACGGCCCCGTCCCCGCCGTGCGCGGGGTGGACCTGACCGTGCGGCGGGGCGAGACCCTCGGCATCGTCGGCGAGTCCGGCTCCGGCAAGTCCGTCACCGCGCTGTCCGTGCTCGGGCTGCTGCCGCACACGGCGAGCCTGCACGGCTCGGTGCGGCTGGACGGACGGGAACTGGTCGGGCTGCCCGGGAAGGAACTCGCCGCGATCCGCGGCCGCCGGGTCGCCATGGTCTTCCAGGACCCGCTGTCCGCCTTCACCCCGGTCTACCGGATCGGCGACCAGATCGCCGAGGCGGTCCGCATCCACCAGCCGGTCGACAAGGCCGCCGCCCGCCGGCGGGCCGCCGAACTCCTCGACTTGGTGGGCATCCCGGCACCCGAGCGGGCGCTGGACAGCTTCCCGCACGAGTTCTCCGGCGGCATGCGCCAGCGCGCGATGATCGCCATGGCGATCGCCAACGACCCCGACATCCTGCTCGCCGACGAACCCACCACCGCGCTGGACGTCACCATCCAGGCCCAGGTGCTGGACGTGCTGCGCACCGCGCAGCGGGAGACCGGCGCGGCCCTCGTCCTGGTCAGCCACGACCTCGGGGTGATCGCCGGGATGGCCGACCGGGTCGCGGTGATGTACGCGGGGCGGGTGGTCGAGACGGCCGGGGTGGACGAGCTGTTCGCGGCCCCGCGCCACCCGTACACGCTCGGCCTGATCGGCGCGGTGCCCCGGCTGGACGGGCGCGGCGGCCCGCTCGTCCCGATCCCCGGCGCCCCCGCACCGATGGCCGACCTGCCGACCGGCTGCCCGTTCGCCGCCCGCTGCCCGCTGGCGGAGGACCGCTGCTCGGCGGCGGAGCCCGAACTGGCCGGGGACGAGGGGCACCTGGCGGCCTGCGTGCGGTCGGCGGAGCTGGCCGAGCGGCGGCCCGCACCGGCCGAGGTCTTCCCGGTGCCGGAGCTGCCGGCTGCGGTGGGCTCGGTGGCCGGATCGGGCGACCGGGCCTCGGTGGCCGGGTCGGGGGACCGGGGCTCGCGAGCGCCGGTGCTGGCGGTGAGCGGCCTCGGAAAGACGTTTCCGCTCCTCAAAGGCACGGTGTTCAAGCGCAAGGTCGGCGAGGTCTACGCGGTGGACGGCGTCGACCTGGACCTCAGGGAGGGCGAAACCCTCGGCCTGGTCGGGGAGTCCGGCTCCGGCAAGTCCACCACGCTGTTCGAGCTGCTGAACCTCGCCGCCCCCGAGACCGGCCGGATCGAACTGCTCGGCCACGACACCGCCGCGCTCTCCCGCGCCGAGGCGCACCGGCTGCGCGCCGAGCTGCAGATCGTCTTCCAGGATCCGATGGCCAGCCTCGACCCGCGGATGCCGATCGGCGACATCGTCGCCGAACCGCTGCGCGCCCAGCACGCCGCCCGCGAGGAGATCGCCCGCCGGGTGCCCGAACTGCTGCGCCAGGTCGGCCTCGACCCGGACCACGCCGCCCGCTACCCGCACCAGTTCTCCGGCGGGCAGCGCCAGCGCGTCTCCATCGCCCGGGCCCTGGCCGTACGGCCGAAACTGCTGGTCCTGGACGAACCCGTCTCCGCCCTGGACGTCTCCATCCAGGCCGGGGTGCTCAACCTGCTGCAGGCGCTCAAGGCCGAACTCGGCCTCTCCTACCTGTTCGTCTCGCACGACCTCTCGGTGATCCGGCACCTCGCCGACCGGGTCAGCGTCATGTACCTCGGGCGGACGGTCGAACAGGGCGAGGTCTCCGCCGTCTTCGACCGGCCCCGGCACCCGTACACCCGCGCGCTGCTCTCCGCCGTCCCGTTGCCCGACCCCGCCGCCGAGCGCGCCCGCGACCGCATCCTGCTCGCCGGCGACCCGCCCTCCCCCACCGAGCGCCACACCGGCTGCCCCTTCCGCACCCGCTGCCCGGTGTACGCCGGCCTCGCCGATCCGGCCGCCCGGACGCGGTGCGAGCAGGAGCGGCCGGCACTCGTCGGCGACACCCCGGCGCAGGACCACCAGGCGGCCTGCCACTACCCGGAGTCGTAGCCGACCCGCCCCATCGTCACGTTCAGTGACCACTCGGAAGCGATTCGGCGGATCGGCCCGGCGCCGTGTAAAGTCTTCCGGGTCAGCAGGCGCCGCTAGCTCAGTTGGTTAGAGCAGCTGACTCTTAATCAGCGGGTCCGGGGTTCGAGTCCCTGGCGGCGCACATGGCAAGGTCTCAGGCCGTCCACTCCGGTGGGCGGCCTGAGGCGTTTCCGGGCCGGGCGCACGTGCCCCGGGGCCGCGCACGACGCCCGGCCCCGGCCTGACCCGGTCCCGATCCACCCAGTCCCGATCCACCCGGCCCCCGGACCGTCAGCGGGTGTCGAGGACGGCGGAGGCCACCGCGTCCGGGCGGTCGAACATCACCAGGTGCCCGGCCGGGGCGGTGGTGCGGTAGTCGGCCCCGAGCAGTGCCGCGAGCTCCCGCTGCCCGGCCAGCCAGTCCTCGGTGCGACGGGTCCGGCAGCCGTCGTCGGCGGCCAGCACGGTGATCGGCAGGCCGTCGGGCAGCGGCAAGGTACGCCGCAGCCCGTCCAGTTCGGCGGCCATGTCGAGGTAGCGCACGTTCTCCCGGAGCAGGGCGCGCAGGGCCCGCCCGGTGCGGTAGCAGTGCCGGACCAGCGGCGCCGGGGCGAGGTCCTCCCGACGGACGGTGGACAACCGGGCCGCCAGCCGGCGGGCGGCCGGGCCGAACAGGTAGGGCACGGCGACGGCGGTGGCAGCGCCCGCGAGCGCCCGGGCCGCCAGGTCGCGCGCACCGGGGGCCGGGTACGGCCGGGCCGCCGGTTCGACGCTGCTGTCGACCAGGACCAGCCCGGCGGCCCGGTCGGGGTGCAGCCGGGCGAAGGCCTCGGCGTGGAAGCCGCCGAGCGAGTGGCCGACGACGGTGCAGCGCCCGCGCAGCCCGAGGCCGTCCAGCACCGCGCGGATCCGCTCGACCTCGCCGGCCACCGTCGGGGCCGGCTGCCCGGTGGCGGGCTCGGGGGCGCTCAGCCCGTGGCCGGGCCGGTCGAAGCGGACCACGGTGCGGTAGGGCGTGAGGAAGGGGACGACCAGGTCCCAGTCGAACCAGCTGCCGCCGAGACCCCCGGTGAGCAGGCAGACCGGGCCGCTCCCCTCGGTCCGGACGTGCAGCGGGACGCCGTCGACGCGCAGGAAACGCGCCCGGGCGCGGGGGTCGCCGGGCGCGGTCATGCCGACTCCCGGCCCGGGGCCCGGTCGGCCGGCCGGGACTCCCGCTGCGGCGGTGCGCCGGGCGGCGCCCCCTGCGGTGCACCGTCCGCCCGGACCACGCCGAGCGCCAGGACGGCCAGCCAGAGCGCCACCAGCAGCACCTGGAGCCGCTGACCGGCCCCGAGCGCCCAGGTGCCGCGCCCGGCCTCGAAGGCGGCGATCGCGGCCAGGCTCCAGCCGGTGGCGAGCAGTTCGGCGCCGAGCAGCCAGGGCCCGACCCGGCCCACCGGCGGCCACCAGCCGTACCGGCGGGCGGCGACGGTGAGCACGGCCAGTCCGGTGAGCGCACCGAGCATGGCGAGGCTGCTGGTGACGGCGTGCGCGGTGTGGGTCGCGGGGACGAGCCCGGCGGTCTCGCGGGCGGCGCACATCTCGTCGCTGGTGGGGGCGCAGCTGAGCGGCAACCGGGAGTCGGCGGCGGTCGCGGCGCCGAACAGGGCGAGGGCGGACCAGCCGGCCACCGCCCACCGGCGCCCGGCGCGGCGCCCGGCGGCGCGCGGCCCGCTCCGGCTGGCCTGCCCGGCCCGTCGGGTCTGACCGGTTCGCCTGGTTTGTCCGGTGGCGAGGGCGGTGCCGGCGGCGGCGAGCACGCAGAGCCCGGCGACCAGGTCGGTGGCGCGGAACAGGCCACCCAGCGGCTGGTCCTCGGCGGCGAGTTCGCTGATGTACGCCTGCACCGGGTCGAGTCCGGTGCTCAGCACGACCTCCAGCACCCAGGCGGTGTACGCCACGGCGCTGAGCATCAGCAGCGCGGCGACCGCCTTCCGCGCGTTCGGGTGTCCGGGCTGGGGGCTGGGCACGGTTCCACCCTAACCGGCGGCGAACTGCGCCCCAACCGGGAGAAAACGGACGCCCCTGCGGCGGGCACCTCCAGGCGGTTCGAGGCATCCGCCGGAACCGTGTATTGTTTTCCAGGTCAGCAGGCGCCGCTAGCTCAGTTGGTTAGAGCAGCTGACTCTTAATCAGCGGGTCCGGGGTTCGAGTCCCTGGCGGCGCACAGACATTTGGGGAGCCTCTCGCAACAGCGAGGGGCTCCTCAATTTTTTGGCCCTCGACGTCCGTTTTGTGTGTGATGTCGGTCTCGATTGCCGTTCCGGTGGAGCCATTCGGCCCGCCCGGCTCGTCCAGGGCAGTAAACCGGAATCGGGACAAAGGTCCCTAACCGCCGATGTCCCCGTCCGTGCAGGCTGGCCCGTCCGCCCGCAGGAAAGGCCGCGCTTTGTCCCGAAACGCCCAGAGCGGCCGTCGTACGCCCTCGATAGGCCTCCGACCGGTCAAACGCCTCAAGCGCGCCACCCCCGCGACGGGCGGCAGGAAGCCCCGCCGGCCGAAGCGCACCGGCTGGCGCCGGCTGATCCCCACCTGGCGGATGAGCCTGCTCGGCCTCGCCTCGGCGCTGCTGCTCGGCGTCGGCCTGTTCGCGCTGGGGGTCGCGCTGGTGAAGGTCCCGGACGCGCACGCAGCCGCGACCGCGCAGAGCAACACCTGGCTCTACGCCGACGGCTCCGTGATCACCCGCACCGGCCAGACCAACCGGCAGAACGTCGGCCTGGACAAGGTCGCCCCCGCCGCCCAGCACGCCGCGCTGGCCGCCGAGGACCGCAACTTCTACCACGAGGGCGCCGTCAACGTGCAGGGCCTGCTCCGGGCCGCGGTCAACACCGCCAAGGGCGAGGGCACCCAGGGCGGCTCCACGATCACCCAGCAGTACGTGAAGAACACGTACCTGAACCAGAAGCAGTCGGTCACCCGCAAGGTGAAGGAACTCTTCATAGCCATCAAGGTGGACGCCACCGAGAGCAAGAACGACGTCCTCTCCGGCTACCTGAACACCTCCTACTACGGCCGCGGCGCCTACGGCATCCAGGCCGCCGCCCAGGCGTACTTCGGCGTCGACGCCTCCGCGCTCAACGCCGCCCAGGGCGCCTACCTGGCCACCCTGCTGAACGCCCCGAGCGCCTACGACGTGGCCACCGCGACCCCGGCCGGCAAGCAGAACGCCGTCAACCGCTGGAACTACGTGCTGGACGGCATGGTCAAGGAGGGCTGGCTCTCCGCCGAGGAGCGCACCGCCACCACCTTCCCGGACGTCAAGGACCCGCAGCCCAACCCGGGCCTGTCCGGCCAGACCGGCTACCTGGTGAACGAGGCCACCCAGTACCTCACCTCGAACCAGATCATCAGCGAGACCGAGCTGGCCAAGGGCGGCTACACGATCAAGCTGAGCATCGACCCGGGCCGCCAGCAGGCCCTGCAGGACTCCGTCCAGGCGCAGCTGCACGACACCCTCAACCCGGACAAGCGGAAGAAGGACGCGGCCGCCCAGGCCGGCGCCGCCTCGGTGGACCCGAAGACCGGCGCGATCGTCGCCCTCTACGGCGGCGTCGACTACGTCAAGCACTACGTCGACAACGCGACCCGGCGGGACTACCAGGCCGGCTCGACCTTCAAGGCGATCGCCCTGGCGGCCGCGTTCGAGAACAACGCCAAGACCCAGGACGGCCGGACCGTCACCCCGCGCACCGTCTACGACGGCACCAGCGGCCGCAAGGTCCGCGGCGGCAAGGGCACCCCGTACGCGCCGCCGAACGAGGGCGACAAGAGCTACGGCCAGATCACCCTCCAGCAGGCCACCGACTGGTCGGTCAACTCGGCGTTCGCGCAGCTGGCCCAGGACACCGGGCTGCAGAAGGTCAAGGACACCGGGGTCGCGCTGGGCCTGCCCGGCAGCACCCCGGGGCTCGACCCGGTGCCGTCCATCCCGCTCGGCGCGGCCACCCCGAGCGTGCTCGACATGGCCGGCGTGTACGCCTCGCTGGACAACGGCGGCAAGCAGATCACCCCGTGGCTGGTGCAGTCGGTGGACCGCGAGGGCGAGGCCGTCCCGCTGCCCGCGCACAAGACCACCCAGGCGGTCAGCTCGGACACCGCGAACCGGGTCACCTCGATGCTCCAGGGCGTGGTGAGCGACCCGGGCGGCACCGGCTGGCGGGCGAAGTCGCTCGGCCGACCGGTGGCCGGCAAGACCGGCACCACCGACGACCAGAAGTCGGTCTGGTTCGTGGGCTACACCCCCGAGCTGGTCACCTCGGTGGCCCTGTTCGGCCAGGACCCGGGCAACGGCGCCCAGGTCAGCCTGAGCGGCGTCGGCGGGATCGACGGCGCGGCGGGCGGCCAGTACCCGGCGCAGATCTGGACCAGCTACATGAAGGCCGCACTCAAGGGCCAGCCGGTGAGCGACTTCCAGACCCCGGCCGACGGCGGCGACTCCTCGGGCGCCACCGACCTGCCGACGGCCCCGTCCACGCCGAGCTCCAGCCCGTCGGCCGGGACCGGCTCCGGCACGGGCGCCAGCACGGCGCCGACCACCCCGCCGAGCGGTTCCGGTACCGGTACCGGCACTGGCTCCGGCTCCGGCTCCGGCGCGTCCACGCCGTCGGGCGGCTCGGACTCCGGCGGCGGCGCGACCACGGAACCGACCGCGCCCCCGACCACCCAGCCGACCACCCAGCCCACGACGAAGCCGACCGGTCGGCCCACCGGTCGGCCGACGCCCACCACCGGCCCGACCACGGCCCCGACCACGCAGCCCACCACCCAGCCCACCGGCGGGACGGACGCGCTCACCGGGGCGGGGGCGGGGGCGCAGTAGCGGCCGGATCGCAGCGGCGGAGGGTGACCGCGAGGTTGGGGTGAGTGCGCCATTGCGCACAGTTCCGTGCAGGACCAAATGACGGAATGGCGCCTTACCGAACTCCCGGTGTGACTGCCACAATGCGTCGGTGCACAGATCAACGGCCTCGCCCACCCTCCCCGCGGGCAGAACCCTCGGCCTCGGCCTCGCGCTGGTCTCCGCGTTCGCCTTCGGCGGCTCCGGCACCGCCGCGAAGCCGCTGATCGAGGCCGGCCTCTCACCGCTGCACGTGGTGTGGCTCAGGGTCACCGGCGCCGCCGTGGCCCTGCTCCCGATCGCCTACCGCCACCGGGACGCCGTCCTGCGCCGGCCCGGCCTGCTGATCGGCTTCGGCCTGCTCGCCGTGGCCGGCGTCCAGGCCTGCTACTTCGCGGCGATCTCCCGCATCCCGGTCGGCGTCGCCCTGCTCATCGAGTACCTCGGACCGCCGCTGCTCATCGGCTACGTCAAGTTCGTCCAGCGCAAGCCGATCAGCCGGGGCGCCGCGATCGGCACCGGCGTCGCGGTGGCCGGGCTGGCCTGCGTGGTGGAGGTCTGGAACGGCCTGAGCTTCGACGCACTGGGCGTGCTCTTCGCTCTCGGTGCGGCCTGCTGCCAGGTCGGCTACTTCGTGCTCGCCGATGCCGGCCGCCGGGGCGAGCGCCCGGTCGACCCGCTGGCGGTCAGCGCGTACGGGCTGCTGATCGGCGCCGTCCTGCTCACCGCCTTCACCCGGCCCTGGCAGGCCGACTGGAGCACGCTCGGCGGGTCCGTGGTGATGAACGGGCACACGCTGCCCGCGCTGCTCCCGGCCGCCTGGATGATCCTGATCGCGACCGTGCTCGCCTACCTGACCGGCGTGATCGCCGTCGGGCACCTCTCGCCACCGGTCGCCGGGGTGGTGGCCAACCTGGAGGCGGTCGTCGCCACCGTGCTGGCCTGGGTCCTGCTCGGCGAGCACCTCGGCCTGCCGCAGATCGCGGGCGGCCTGCTGGTGCTGACCGGCGCCTTCGCGGCGCAGGCCGGCAAGCCGGCGGCCGTGGAGTCCGTCGAGGTCGCGGGGGCGGTGGACGGCATGGGGGCCGTGGCCGGTACGAAGGCCGCGGATGGTGCGGGGGCCCGGGAGCGGGTGGCCGCCGATAGGCAGGTCAGCGGCCGACCCAGCCGAACCAGTCGAGGTGATTGAGCGGCCACACCACGGCCGACACCGGCCCGACCACGTTGTCCACCGGCACGGCCCCGCCGCCCGGGCCCCGCTGGTGGTAGCGGGAGTCCGCCGAGTCGCTGCGGTGGTCGCCCTCGACCCACACGTAGCCCGAGGGCACCGTCACCGGTCCGAAGTTCAGGCCCGCGCAGGAGTCGTCGCCGGGGTGCAGGTACGGCTCCACGACCTGCTTCCCGTCGACGGTCAGCGTGGTGCCCGTGCACTGCACGGTCTGACCGCCGGTCGCGATGACCCGCTTGACCAGGTAGTTGTCGTCCTTCGGCGGCACCAGGCCGACGAAGCTCAGCGCCGAGCTCACCGCGTTGGTGAACGGGTTCGAGTCGATGGGCTGGGGCGGCAGCCAGCCGCCCGGGTCCTTGAACACCACCGGCTGCCCGGGCTCCGGCTTCCAGCCGGTCAGCGGCGCGAGCTTGTTCACGCCGACCCGGTCGCCGATCCGCAGCGTGTTCTCCATCGAGCCGGACGGGATGGTGAACACCTGGAACAGGCAGGTCTTGATCAGCAGCGCGACCACCAGGCCGACCGCCGCCATCGCCGGGATCTCTATCCACCAGGGCCTGGGCCGGCCCCCTGCCCGACGGGCCTTGCGGCCGCGTGCACCGCGGGCACCGCGACGGGCCTCGGCACGGCCGCCGGGTGCGTCGGAGACCCCGGGGCCACGTCCGGCGGCGGGAGCCGGACCGGACCCGGCATCGCTCGGCGTTTCGGGCAGGTTCACCGCCATCGTCGCTGCTCCACCTCTCCGGCTGGGGAAACCTGCACGCTACGCCAACCGCGGGGCCTCACGAAATCCGGCGTTTAGCCGCCTCCGACAACTCCGGGCCGGGCTCGGCAACGCACGCTCCCCGGCGCGCTTCACGGCGCGCTCAGGGGTGCCTTCAAGCGCGGGCGATGGCCTCGTGGTGGCGGATGACCTCGGCGATGATGAAGTTCAGGAACTTCTCGGCGAAGACCGGGTCCAGCTTGGCGCCGGCGGCCAGCTCCCGCAGCCGCTTGATCTGGTCCCGCTCCCGCGCCGGATCGGCCGGCGGCAGCTTGTGCTCGGCCTTGAGCCGGCCGACCCGCTGGGTCGCCTTGAAGCGCTCGGCCAGCATGTGGACCACCGCGGCGTCGATGTTGTCGATGCTCTCGCGCAGGCTGGTCAGCTCCGCCCGCACGGCGTCGTCGACCCCCTCGGGCAGGCCGGCGTCGGGGGTCGTGGAGTGGTCCGTCATCGGGGCGGCTCCCGGTGTCTGAAGTGGGCACCCGGCCGTACGGCGGCCGGGCTCGGGCCCGGGCAAATCTAACAGGGACCCCGTCGTGGAGCCGCACCACGAGGCGGATCCGTCCACGGTCCGGACACCCCCTGAACCGCCCGACCACCTTCCCGCCGCCCCGGCGCCGAGCCGCCTCCGGCCGGGGCGGGGCTGCCCGTAGGCTGGTGCGCGCATGACCGGAAGTGACGACTCAGCAGTCCTCAGTAATGGAGGTACCGATCGTGGCAACCACTCGCACCGCCCACACCGAATGGGAAGGCAACCTGCTCGACGGCAAGGGGCAGGTCACCTTCGACTCGTCCGGAATCGGCGAGTACCCCGTCTCCTGGCCCGCCCGGGCCGAGCAGCCCAACGGCAAGACCAGCCCGGAGGAGCTGATCGCAGCCGCTCACTCCGCGTGCTTCTCGATGGCCCTCTCGCACGGCCTGACCGGCGCCGGCACCGCGCCCACCAAGCTGGACACCCGGGCCGACGTCACCTTCCAGCCCGGCACCGGCATCACCGGCATCCACCTGACCGTCACCGGCGAGGTGCCCGGCCTGGACGAGGCCGGCTTCGCCAAGGCCGCCGAGGACGCCAAGGCCAACTGCCCGGTCAGCCAGGCGCTCGCCGGCACCACCATCACCCTCACCGCCAAGCTGGCCTGACGCCCCGGCGGATCCCGGCGGATCCCGGCGCGCTCCCGCCGCTCTCGGCGCGCGGTCGGCGCCCGGGAGCGCGGTAGCGGCGCACGCGCCCCTGGCGCACATCATGTGATGTGCACCGGGGGCGTCTGCACGTACCGCCACACATGATCGCAAAAGGGGCGAATCACCCTGGCGGCGGTTACCGCGCGTTGCCGTCGCGGCCTATGATCGGCCGCAGCGCCCTGTTCTTCACGCGGGTCTCCGCGCGACAGCGCCCCACGGCGGGCGCCCGCACCGGACCGACTCCGAGGACCGCGACAGAGTGCGGAGTCGGCCGCCGGAGTCCCGAGCGGCCGGACGGACCAGCATCGAGCGTCAGCAGCGGACGGGAGCTTGCCGTGCCGGGCCAGAACGAGGGGGCCGACGCACACCACCCAGGCGTGCCGCACGAGGAAACACCGCACCACCGTCACCTCACAACACCCCTCCTGGGACCGGCCATCGGCTCCGTCGGTTCGGCTGGTCCCGGTGGTTCCGTCGGTCCCGCCCGGCCTGTCGGTCCCGCCGGTCCCGCCGGTTCTGTCGACGCGGCTGTCGGTTCTGTCAGCGTGGCTGGTTCTGCCACGGCTGTTGTCGGGGCCGTCGGCACGGCGAGCGTGGCGAGCGTGGCAGGGGCTGCGGGAGCAGCCGGAGCGGCGGGCGCCGTCCTGGAGGACTCCGGGGCGCTCCTCTGCCCCACCTGCTCGACGCCGCTGACCGGCGGCACGCACCGGAGCGCCGCCGACGGCCCCGGCCAGGAGGACGGCGGGAGCGACCGGATGCTGGCCGCGCTGCGGGCCAGTGAATCCCGCTTCCGGGCCGCCTTCTGCGACGCGGTCATCGGGATGGCCCTGATCGACCCCGAGGACCGGATCATCGAGGTCAACCCCGCCTTCGCGAGCCTGATCGGACGGGGCGTCGGCGAACTGGTCCGCACCCACCTGCACGAGATCATCGACCCGGAGGGCATGCCGCACCGGCTCTTCCCCGAACTCGTCCACGGCGAGCGGGAACGGTTCCGCGTGGAGAAGCAGCTCAAGCACCGCGAGGGCCATACGGTCTGGAGCAAGGTCACCGTCTCACTCATCCGGGACGGCGCCGGGCAGCCGCTCTACACCCTCGCGCTGGTGGAGGACATGACCGAGCAGCGCCGACTCGGCGACCGCCTGGAGTACCAGGCTCTGCACGACCCGCTGACCCGACTGCCCAACCGCACCCTCTTCTTCGAACGACTCGACGCCGCCTGCCTCACGACCGCCGAGACCCCCGCCGCCGCCGAGGGCTCCGTCGCTTCCGAGGTCTCCGAGGGCTCCGAGGCTTCCGAGGTCGCCGGCGCCGACGCCGTCCCCGCGCTCGCGGACGGGCCCCGGGTGGGCGTCTGCTACCTGGACCTCGACGGCTTCGCGGCGATCAACGAGACCCTCGGCCACCACATCGGCGACCAGTTGCTGATCGCCGTCGCGACCCGGCTGCGACACGGGTTCTCGGGGCACGGCGCCCACCTGGTGGCCCGGATGGGCGGCGACGAGTTCGCCGTCCTGGTCACCGACAGCCGGGGCAGCGAGCAGCTGACCGACCTGGCCGCCCGGATCCTCCAGGAGCTGGAACGCCCCTTCGACGTCTCCGGGCACCGGCTGGTCATCACCGCCAGCGTGGGCGTCGTCGAACGGTCCGTGCACGAGACCACCCCGGCCGACCTGGTCAAGGACGCCGACGCCACGCTCTACTGGTCCAAGGCCGACGGCCGCGCCCGCTGGACCCTCTACGACCCGGACCGCGGCGCCCACCAGCTGACCCGTCAGCTCCTCGCCACCGCACTGCGACCCGCCCTGGAGCGTGGCGAGTTCACCATCGAGTACCAGCCGCTGGTCGGCCTGGCCGACGGCGCTGTCCACGGTGCGGAGGCCCTCGTCCGCTGGCGCCACCCCCGCTACGGGACGCTCTCGCCGGACCGCTTCATCCCGCTCGCCGAGGAGACCGGCGCGATCGTGCCGCTCGGCACCTGGGTGCTGGAGGAGTCCTGCCGTCAGGCCCGGCAGTGGCTCACCGAGTTCCCCGAGACCGAGACCTTCGTGAGCGTCAATCTGGCCGCCCGCCAGATCTGGGACTCCGACGTGGTCGCCGACGTCGCCCGCGCCCTCGAACGCACCGGACTTCCGGCCCGGCTGCTCCAGTTGGAGATCACCGAGAGCGCGCTGCTCGGCCCCGGCGGCCGGCCGCTGCAGGCGCTGCAGGCGCTCGCGGACATGGGTGTGCGGATCGCGATCGACGACTTCGGCACCGGCTACTCCAACCTGGCCTACCTCTCCCGGCTGCCGGTGCACGTCCTGAAGCTCGACGGCACCTTCATCGAGGGGTTCCGCGACCCGGCCCCGGCGGCGGGCCATCCGGAGCTCTCCGAGCTCGACTCCCGCCGCAGCGACGCCGACGAGCAGATCGTCGGCGCGATGGTGCAGTTGGCCCACACCCTCGGCCTGACCGTCACCGCCGAAGGCATCGAGAGCGCCGCCCAGGCCGAACGGCTGCGGCTGACCGGCTGCGACACCGCCCAGGGCTGGTACTTCGCCCGGCCGGGCGAGGCCGAACTGGTCGCGGCCATACTCCGCGAGGGCCGCCCCGGCCCGGACACCGGCCGGTAGTCGGTCGGTAGCCGGGCGGGGGCGCCGGGCGGGGTGCCGTGCAGGGGCGCCGGGCGGGGCGCCGGGCGGACCCTCAACGGCCGGGCGTTCCGGCGGTGTTCAGGCCTCGGCCGTCAGGCCGTACGCCTCCGCGATCAGACCATAGGAGCGGAGCCGGGCCTCGTGTCCGTGGATGTGCGAGGTGACCATCAACTCGTCCACGCCGGTCCGCTTGCGCAGGGCCTCCAGCCCGTCCGCGACCTCGCCCGGGGCGCCCAGCACCACGTTGTCGAGCCAGCTGTCGATGAAGTCCGCCTCGGCCGGGCTGTACGGGTAGGCCTCGGCCTCCTCCGGGGTGGGGATCGGGCCGGGATTGCCGCGCCGCAGCCGGAGCATGCCGAGGGCGGCGGAACGCGCCAGGCGACGGGCCGAGTCCTCGTCGTCGGCGGCGACCGCGCTCACACCGATCAGCGCGTACGGCTCGGCGAGGACGGCGGAGGGGCGGAAGGAGGCCCGGTACAGGTCGAGGGCCGGGACGGTGTTGGCGCTGCTGAAGTGGTGGGCGAAGGCGAACGGCAGGCCGAGGCGGCCGGCCAGCTGGGCGCTGAAGCCGGAGGACCCGAGCAGCCAGATCGGCGGGCGCCCGTCGCCCTGGGGGACCGCGGTCAGCTGGGCGTAGGGGTGGCCGGAGGGGAAGTCGCCGTCGAGGAAGTGGGTCAACTCGGCGAGTTGCTGCGGGAAGTCGTCGGCGCCCTCGGCGAGGCCGCGGCGCAGCGCCCGGGCGGTGGCCGGGTCGGTGCCGGGGGCGCGGCCGAGCCCCAGGTCGATCCGGCCGGGGTGCAGGGCCTCCAGCAGGCCGAACTGCTCGGCGATCGCCAGCGGGGCGTGGTTGGGGAGCATCACCCCACCCGAACCGAGCCGCAGGGTCGTGGTGTTGGCCCCGAGGTGGGCGAGCAGGACGGCCGGGGTGGAGCTGGCCACTCCGGGCATGCCGTGGTGCTCGGCCACCCAGAAGCGGTGGTAGCCCCACTGCTCGGCGTTGCGGGCCAGCGCGGTGGTCGCGGCCAGGGCCTCGGCGGGCGTGTAGCCGACGCCCACGGTGGCCAGGTCGAGGATGGAGAGCGGGGCGGGTGCGGTACCGCGGGCGGCGCCCCGGATCGCCGCGCCGGTCGGCGGTTCGCTCCCGTGCTCCTGCTGGTCCTCGGTGGTCATGCCGTCCGCCCTTCTGGCTGTCGTTGAGCCGGCCGTCGTGGGCGACCACGGGTCTGGGGTGGCCCGACGGTCGCTGCTGCCGACCGGGGTCAACCACCCCGCCGGGCTCGCTGTTCCCGCGTTCCGACGTGTTCCAGCCCTCACGCCGTCCCGCGCCGTTCCCAGGTCCTCCGCTGTCCGGTCTTCCTCCGTGCCCCTCTCTCCGGTCCCCCTCCGTGCGGGTCGGCACCGGACGGCCGACCGACCGTTCGGCCTACGGAGAGCCAGCAGGCGGACACGCCTGGCGACTTCACGCCAGCGCCGGAAGTCGCCAGGCGCAGGGCTCGCGAACGGCGGTCGGCGTCCGGCAGGCTGGTGATCAGGAGCGGGTCACCCAACGGGATCCGCGTTCCGCCAGCAAGATCGTCGGGCTGGACCAGCGCCGATCGATCCCCGCGAGCCCCCGGAGCGGCACCCCGCTCCGGGGGCTCGCGCCTTTGTGCAGGTCGGGGCCGGGCGCCTGTGATCCGCGGCATACCGGGGTGCTTCATGGCATGAAAAGTCGAGGCGCTAGCGTTGACCCCAGCAGCCACCTGCTCCCCCGGGCGGCGTGGAGGGAGTACGGGCTTTGAACTTCGTGGCGGCGATCGGATCCTCGTGGATCTGCGCCCTGGCGCTCTTCGCCGTACTCGGGGACGCTCTCCTCCCCTTCATCCCCAGCGGGACGCTGGTCATCCTGGCCGTGCTCAAGACGGCGCGGATCGACGGCGCCCCGGTGCTCCTCGGCCTGGGCGTGGCGGTGGCCTCGTTCCTCGGCGACCTCCTGTTGCTGCACCTCTCCCGGCGCGGCGCCCCGCTGCTCCAGCGCCGGCTCGCCCGACGCCCGAAACTGGCGGCCAGCGTGACCCGGGTCCAACAGGCCCTGGCCGAACGCCCGCACGGGGCGGCCGCGGCCATGGTGGTGATCGCCCGGTTCGTCCCGGCCGGACGGACCGTCCTGGACGTGGCCATCGGCCACTCCCCCGCCCATCCGCACCGCTTCCTGCACTGGTCGGCACTGGCGGCACTGGTCTGGGCCGCCTACATCGTGACGCTGGGCTGGCTGAACAGCCACTGGTTCGACACCGCCTGGCTGAGTCTGGCCGTCTCCTGCACCGCGGCCACCATCGTCAGCACCGCGATCGCGCGAATAGTGCGCCGCACCCGGCGGCTGGCCGCGCTCTGACCGTTGCGCCTCGACCGGCGCCCCGCCACCCGCGCTCCTGCCGGTGGCAGTTCGTCTGCCGCAGCGTCCCCGAGACGGGCGCGATGTGCCCGGACAAGCGACGAGTCACACCGAGCGCCGACGAACTCTGACCGGCCCGGCGAGGCCGGCGGTACCGTACTCCCCTGGCGGTGCGCGGTGCGAAGCGTCACAGGACGGCAACAGACGACGAATCCCTGCAGCCCAGCCCGGCGCCGCTGACGTGTTCACTGTCGTAGTAGGTCGGCAGCCTTGGTGGCCACTGCGACCACATGGCATGCTAACGGCGGAAAATTCATCAATTGCCCGATTTGCCCGGTGCGGCCCAAGCCGCCCTCACCACCGGCATCGGCACCCAGGGGAGACCATGACCAGCATCTCGCGCAGGACGGTGCTCAGTGCAACCGCCGCGACCGCGGCCCTCGGCGCGGTCGCCGCCTGTTCCAGCAGCGGATCCGGTTCGAGTGAGAACGCCGTCTCCCCCACCTCCGGCGGCAGCCCCGGCACCACCCAGGCGGGCACCACCGATCCGACCAAGACGGGGATACCCAAGGGCACCCCGATCGGTGACGGCTCCAACGCGGACACCGGCCCGCAGCCGAACCAGCCGAAGCCCGAGAAGCTCAAGCCCGGCGAGCGGCCGCCCCAGTTCGTGGTGTTCTCCTGGGACGGCGCGGGCGGCACCGACGACGGCCAGTTCCCCCGCTTCCTCAAGCTGGCGGAGCAGTACAAGGCCACGATGACCTTCTTCCTCTCCGGGATCTACGCCCTGCCCAAGGGCAAGTCCGACCTGTACCACCCGCCGAAGCACTCGGTCGGCGCCTCCGACATCCCGTACCTGTCGGACGGCGCGGTCAAGAGCACGCTCAAGCTCGTCAGCCAGGCCTGGCTGGCCGGGCACGAGATCGGGACCCACTTCAACGGGCACTTCTGCTCCAGCCGCCCGGACAAGAACGGGGTCAACATGTGGACCCCCGAGGACTGGCAGAGCGAGATCGACCAGGCGATCGGCTTCGTGACCCAGTGGCGCACCAACACCGGCTTCACCGACGTCGACCCGCTCCCCTTCGACTACAAGAAGGAGCTCATCGGCGGCCGCACCCCCTGTCTGGAGGGACAGAAGGCGCTGCTGCCGACCGCCGCGAAGCTGGGCTGGAAGTACGACGCCAGCTCCTCCGGCGGCCTGCAGATATGGCCGCAGAAGGTGCAGGACGGCAAGGTCTGGGACTTCCCGCTGCAGTCCATCCCGTTCCCCGGGCACACCTTCCAGGTGCTGTCGATGGACTACAACATCCTGGCCAACCAGTCCGCCGGCAGCACCAAGGGCGACCCGGCCAAGTACAACGACTGGCGCACCCAGGCCAAGGACTCCTACCTGGCCGGCTTCGACCGCGCCTACAACAGCAACCGCGCACCGTTCTTCATCGGCAACCACTTCGAGCAGTGGAACGGCGGCATCTACATGGACGCCGTCGAGGAGACCCTCAAGGCCATCGCGGGCAAGCCGGAGGTCCGGCTGGTCTCCTTCAAGCAGCTGGTCGAGTGGCTGGAGGTGCAGGACCAGTCCACCCTGCGCAAGCTGCGCACGCTCAACGTGGGCCAGGCGCCGACCGGCAGCTGGGAGACCTTCCTCGGCACTGCCGGCTGAGGCGGGCACCAGCCGGAGACCTGAGGCGAACACGACGGACGGCCTGAGGCGAAGAGGGCCGACGGGTCGAGGCGGGTGCGGCCGGCGGGGTGGACGGACCCCGCCGGCCGTCGTCGTCGGCGCCGGGCCGCTACCCGCCGACGGTGATGTCCGCGAGCAGGCCGCGGACGATGCGTTCGGCCCCCGCCTCGCCCCAGAGGATCGAGTAGTGGTTGGTGTCCGGCACGAGCGAGGCCGGCACCCGGGCCCGGTCGAGCCCGGCCAGCCCGATCCGCTGGTGGTCGTAGAGGCCTTGCGGCTCGTCGAGCAGGCCGCGCTCGGCCCAGAGCAGTTCGGCCGGGCAGGGCAGTCGGTGTACGGCGGTGGCCGCGTCCCGGTCCAGCAGCACCTGGGTGCCGTCGGTCTGCACGGCCTCCAGCACGCAGGAGGAGCGCAGTTCGGGCTCGACACCGACCAGGTCACGCTGGGTGTAGGCGTCGATCTCCGCCGACCACGCCGTCCCGAAGGCGGGGTGCCGCTGCCAGAACTCCCGGTAGGCGTCCCGGTCCGGGAAGGTCATCGACAGCCGGGCCAGCGCGGGGCCGAGCACCGCGGCCAGGGCGTCCTCCTCCCGGACGCCCGCCGGCAGCGGGAAGGTCAGCGCACCGTCCACCAGCAGCACCCGGCGGATGAGTTCCGGATGCCGGACGGCGGCCAGGGCGGTGACCCAGGCACCCATCGAGTGGCCGACCACGGTGGCCGGGCCCGCCCCGAGAGCCATGATCAGCGCGGCCACGTCGTCGGCGTGCCGGGCGAGCCCGTACGGTCCGGCGACCGCGCGGCTGGCGCCGCGCCCCCGCAGGTCGGGCGCGAGCAGGGTGACCCGCCCGGCGAGCCGGCGGGCGACCTCGTACCAGGCAAGGCCGTTGGCGGTGATGCCGTGCACCGCCACGACCGTCGGGGCGCCCGGGTCGGCGGCGGGCCAGCGCAGGACCGCCAGCTCCCCACCGGGCACGGGGGCGGTCAACTCTTCGGGCTGCAGGGGCGACTGGCTCACGCGGGGGTACCTCCGGTGGGGCGGGCGGTCCGGACGACGGCCGGCGTCCGGACCGCCCGGGCGGATCGGGCGGCGCGGATGCGGGCAGGCAGTCTAGCCAGGCCGCCGGGCAGCAGGTAGACCACCGCGACGAACAGGGTGCCCAGCAGGAACAGGGGTTGGGAGAGCGGTACCCGCAGGACGGCGGGCAGGTCTGCGATCGTCGCCGAGTTGGCGAAGTCGCCCAGCCGGTGGCCGGCCCAGGTGTAGAGGACGCCGCCGAGCAGCGGGCCCCAGCGCGTGCCGGAGCCGCCGAGGACCACCATGACCAGCAGGGCGAGCGTGGCGTCGGAGCCGGCGGCCTGCGGGGTGGCGCCGCCGGTCAGCAGCAGGTAGACCACCCCACCCAGCCCGGCGAGGCCGCCGGACAGCACGAAGGCGACCAACTTGTAGCCGTAGGGCCGCAGTCCGAGCACCTCGACCCGGCGCTCGTTCTCCTTGATGCCCTCCCAGACCCGGCCGGCCGGCGAGTTGACGGCCCAGTGGACCACGGCGACCGTCAGCACCAGGTAGCCGACGGCGATCCAGTAGAGGTTGGCGGTGTTCTCGATCCCGAGCAGGCCGGAGGGCAGCAGGTCGGCCGGGGCGGAACGCCCCTCCTCGCCGCCGGTGACGCCACCGGGGTTGCGCTGGACGAGGATCGAGCCGGCCTGGGCGAAGGCGAGGGTGACCATGGAGAAGCCGATGCCGGTGACGCGGAGGCTGACCGAGCCGAGCAGCAGGGCCAGCGCGACGGTGCAGGCGACGCCGAACACCGCCGCGGCGGCGAAGGGCAGTCGGAGTTCCAGCATGCCGAGGTCGGTGGCGTAGAGACCGGTCGCGAAGTAGAGCGCGTGGCCGAAGGAGAGCAGTCCGGTCCGACCGAGCAGGAGGTCGTAGCCGGTGGCGAGGGCCCCGTAGAGCAGGCACAGGGCGAGCAGTTGCAGACTCCCTGGGCTGCCGAGCGGGCCGTCGAGTAGGCCCGGGACGGGAAGCGCACTGTATGGGGCGACAAGGAACGCGATCAGCAGGGCGATCGGCCACCAGCGTAGCGCTCTGTGCATCGATGTCCAGCGATTAGTGACTGAATCACCTGTTCGAGGGATAGCGCCCAGGTCGACTGTGTGTTCACAATGGGGCTCGGCAAGGCCGGTGTCAGTCCCCCTTGCCACAGTGACGGTCTCGGCGGAGCTGGTGTCAGTCCCCTCTGCTTGCACGGCGGTCATGGCAGGGCTGGTGTCAGTCCCCCCTGCCGAGGTGGCGGCGCTGCGGTCGACCGCGGGGCCACCGGTGCTCGTGATCGGAGTTTCGGCGCTCACGCGAGCCTCCCGGTGAGTCCACGGGGTCGGACCAGAAGCAGCACGGCGAGCAGGACGACGACCGAGAGGTCGCCGAGCCCGGCGCCGGTGTAGTAGTTGGCGAACTGCTGGACGAGGCCGACGCACACCGAGGCGACGGCGGCTCCGGTCACGGAGCCCATGCCGCCCATCACCACGACGACGAAGGCGAAGATGAGCAGGCCGGTCCCCTGGCCGGGATTGACCGAACCGAAGTAGAGGCCGCCGAGGGCACCGCCGAGCGCGGCGGCCGCCCCGCCGATGGCGAAGACGAGGGTGAACGCCTTCCGGACGTCGATGCCGAGCGCCGTGACCATCGCCCGGTCCTCGACGCCGGCCCGGACGATCAGCCCGTAGCGGGTACGGGCGAGGAACAACCGAAGAGCGAGCAACAGCAGCGCGGCCGCGGCCACGAGCACGAAGCGGTTGACCGGGACGGTCGCACCGAGCACGTGCCAGGTACCGGAGAGCACGGCCGGCTGGGGGAAGGGGCGGGCGTCCGCGCCCCAGACCCCCATCAGGAGGGCGGGTACGGCGAGCCCGACTCCGACGGTGGCGAGGATCTGATCACGCGGCCGACTGTAGAGCGGGCGGATCAGGAAGAGCTCCAGCAGGACGGCGGCGGCCGTCCCGACCAGGGTGCCGAACGGCACCGCGAGCCAGAACGAGAGGCCGGCCTCGGTGCCGGCCCACCAGGTGGCATAGGCGCCGATGGAGAGCAGGGCGCCGTGCGCGAAGTTGAGCACGTCCATCAGACCGAAGATCAGCGACAGACCGGAGGCGACCAGGAAGTACAGCGCACCAAGACCGAGTCCGGTACAGGAAAGGAGGACGACAGTGTCCATCAGGGCTTCACCTCCGCGGTGACGACAGGGGCGGCCGGAGCCACGGCGGGCCGGGGACCGCCGGCGAGCGGGTGACGGGAGCCGACGCCGAGCAAGCGGCGGGCGGCTTCCTCGTCGGCCAACAGCTCGGCGGTGTCGCCTCGGTGGGCGGTGCGGCCGTCGGCCAGGACCGCACAGGTGCCGGCCAGCCGTCGGACGAGGGCGAGGTTCTGCTCGACCAGGAGAACGGGCACGGCCTCAGCCGCTCGCGCCAACACCTCGGCCACCTCGGCGACGATCTTCGGTGCCAGGCCCTTGGTGGGCTCGTCGGCGATGATCAACCGGTTGCGGTTGAGCAGCGTCCGTCCGATCGCCACCATCTGCTGCTGGCCGCCGGAGAGCGTCCCGGCCAGCTGCCCGGCCCGCTGCTTGAGTTCGGGGAAGAGCTCGTGGACGAGCGGATAGTTCGGCTCGTCCGCCCCGGCCTCGCCCCGGGCGCCGCGCTCGGCGAGGCGGAGGTTCTCGGCGACCGTCAGGCCGGCGAAGATCCCCCGGTCCTCGGGCGCATAGCCGATGCCGTGACGAACCACCAGATGCGTGGGAAGGGAGGAGAGTTCGACACCGGAGAAACGGACGCTTCCGGTGCGCGGCACCAGGCCCATCACGGCCTTGACGGCGGTGGTCTTACCGGCGCCGTTGCGGCCGAGGAGTGCGGTCACCCCGGCAGGGGCCACATCGAGGTCAACACCGTGCAGGATGTGCAGCCCGTCGATGACCACCCGCAGATCACGGACGGAGAGGAGGGGGTCGGCAGGAGACGTGGGCGTGGCAGAGGAGGAAGGCGAGGAGAACGGAGAGGAGATCACAGCGCCTCACCCAGGTAGGCCTGTTGCACGGTCGGGTTGGCCATCACGGCCTCGGGGGTGTCCAGCGCGAGCAGCGTGCCGTGGTGCATCACCGCGAGTCGGTCGGCCAGGCCGAGCAGAACGTCCATGTGGTGCTCGACCATCAGGACGGTCCGGCCGAGGTCACGGTGCACGGACCGGATCAGCGCGGTGAGGGCGGGGACCTCCTCCGCACTCACCCCGGCCATCGGCTCGTCCAGCAGGATCAGCCGCGGATCGGAGACGAGGAGGACGGCCAGTTCCAGCTTGCGCTTCTCGCCGTGCGAGAGCGCGCCCGCCAAGGTGTCCGCGCGGTGGGTGAGTTCGGTGCGGTGGAGGGTCTCGGCCAGTTGCTCCTGGTATCGGTCGGCGCGGCGCCAGAGCCGGTACGAGGCACGCGGCCCCGCCGCCGCCTGGGCGGCCAGGCGGACGTGGTCGGCGACCGTCATCCCCGGCCAGAGAGAGGAGGTCTGGAAGGTACGCCCAAGCCCCCGGCGCGCCCTGGCGTGCACGGCCTCGGCGGTGATGTCCACGCCGTCGAGCTGAAGGCTGCCGTGACTCGCCGGATAGATGCCGGATATCAGGTTGAAGAGGGAGGTCTTCCCGGCACCGTTGGGCCCGATGAAGGCGACGAACTCGCCCTCGCCGACCGAGAAGGAGACGTCCTCGACGATCGGCACACCGCGGACGGACCAGCCGAGTCCGTCCAACCGCAGCACCGGGGCGGCCCGGCCGCCGCCCACGGTGGGCGACACCGACGCGGACGGGCGGGGGCCGGACGAGGCAACAGACGAGGCAGCGGACGATTCAGTGGACGAGGGGCCGCGCGGGGAACCGGACGAGGAGCCGAGCGGGGAAGGAGTGGAGGCAGTGGGAGCGGGCATCGGGATCAGCCCGCCATCGGGGTGACCGGGGGCGCCACCTCGTCTGCCGTCAGGGCCTTCTCCACCGAGGGCTTGGCGGCGCCCCCGGTGCCGGTCAGCCGGGCCTGGAACATCGGCTGGAGGAGGGCGTGGTCCTCGGCGCGCACCGTGGTGCGTCCCTTCACCCCGTCGAAGCTCCAGCCCTCCAGCGCCTTGACCAGGGCCGAAGTGTCGTCGGCGGAGCCGTGGTTGGCCTCGACGGCGTGCACGATCAGCTGGGCGGCGGTGAAGCCGTCGGGCGTGAAGATGTCGGTCTTCCCGCCGGCGGCGGTGACGGCCTCGTCCATGGCCTTCTCCACCGGGGTGCCGGCGGCGCCGCCGAAGTAGTGGTTCAGAAAGGAGATCTTCTCGGCCGCCGGGCCGAACAGCGGGTAGGAGGCGGCCAGGTCCAGCCCGGTGACGACCTTGGTGTCGGCGAACACGTCCTGCTGGTTGAGCGCCGTCCACAGGGCCGAGGCGGTGTCACCGGCCCAGGCGACGAACAGCAGGTCGGGCTTGGCGGTCTTGGCCTGGGTGGCGAACGGGGTGAGGTCGGTGGCGCTGGGCGGGGCGAGCACCTGGTCGACCGTCGCGCCCTGGGCGCCGAGCACGGCCTTGACGGCGGCCACGTTGGCCTGCCCGAAGGCGTTGTCCTGAGCGAGCACGGTGACCTTCTTGCCCTTGGCGTCACCGATGAACGAGGCCGCGGTGCGGATGTCCTGGTAGGACTGGCGGCCGGAACGGAAGGTGTACTTGTTCAAGCCGGTGACCTTGTCGGCGGCGGCCGGGCCGCTGATGAAGAGCACCTTGTTCTGGGCGGCGATCGGGCCGACCTGGAGGGCGACACCCGAGGCGGTGGAGCCGGCCAGGACCTTGTAGCCCTTGCCGATCAGGTCCTTGGCGGCGGACACCGCCTTGGCCGGGTCGCCCGCGTCGTCCTGCTCCTCGAACTCGATCTTGTGGCCGTCGACCGCGCCGGTGCCCTTGGTCGCGTAGCTCAGACCCGCCTTGAACCCCTCCAGGTACTGCTTGCCGTAGGCCGCCAGCGGCCCGGTCTTGGAGTACACCAGGCCGACCTTGACCGGGCTCTTCGCACCACCGCCGCCCGCCGAGGCCGTCCCGGCGGTACCGGCCTTGGCGCAGCCTGCGGCGAGCAGGACGCACGCCGCGACGGCGGCGAGCTTCCGGGCCGGGCCGCCGGTCAGGGCCTCGCCCGGGCGGGCGCCGGAGGCGGTCCGAGTGGGGGCTGTCGAGCTGCGCATGGTGACCGACTCCTGGGGGTGCGGCGGGTGGATGCCGGAACCGTAGGTGTGCGGTGGGACTGGCGACATGTGCCCGAGCGACGCATCAGCCCGCCCTGATGTGGCCCCAGCCGACATACCACCCGGTCGGCGCCGCTCCCCGGGCACCCGGGTGTGGTCTGCCGACACGGGCCGGCATCCGTGCATGGCGGCGGCCGCCATGGCTACGGCGGCCCGCACCCGGTGACGGTGGAGGGGCGCGGCAGCCGTCCGGCGGCGGCTGCCGCGCCCGCCCGGATCGTGCGCCCTCTCCCGTATCCCACTCCTCACGAGGTGATCCCTTGGACAAGGTCCTGGACTCCCCCGCCGACGCGGTCGCGGACATCCCCGACCACGCGGTGCTGGCTGTCGGAGGCTTCGGCCTCTGCGGCATCCCGAGCACGCTGATCGGCGCCCTGGCGGACACCGGCACCACCGGCCTGCGCGTGGTGTCGAACAACTGCGGGGTGGACGACTGGGGGCTCGGCCTGCTGCTGCGGGCGGGCCGGATCGCCCGGATGACGTCCTCGTACGTCGGCGAGAACAAGGAGTTCGCCCGGCAGTACCTCTCCGGCGAGTTGGAGGTGGAGCTGACCCCGCAGGGCACGCTGGCCGAGCGGCTGCGGGCCGGCGGCGCGGGCATCCCCGCGTTCTACACCCCGGCCGGGGTCGGCACCCAGGTCGAGGAGGGCGGGCTGCCCTGGCGCTACGCGGCGGACGGCTCGGTGGCACTGGCCTCGCCGGCCAAGGAGGTCCGGGAGTTCGGCGGCCGCCGGTACCTGCTGGAGGAGGCGATCACGGCGGACTTCGCGCTGGTCCGGGCCGAGGTGGCGGACCGGCACGGGAACTGCGTGTTCCACGCCGCCGCCCGTAACTTCAACCCGCTCTGCGCGACGGCGGGCCGGATCACCCTGGTCGAGGCGGACCGGATCGTCGAACCGGGCGAGCTCGCCCCGGACGCCGTGCACCTGCCCGGGGTGTACGTGGACCGGGTGGTGGCCGCCGATCCCGCGGACCGCCGCATCGAGCGCCGGACCGTCCGGCCCGCACTCCAGGAGGCCTGAGCCGATGTCCAGCCCGACCAGCACCACGCCCCGGACCAGCACTACACCCCGGACCAGCACCACGCCCCGGACCCGCATCGCGACCCCGAACAGCACCCCCGCCCCCGGGGGTGTCCGCCACCCACAGCCCGGCCTCGACCCGCGCAACGCCCTGGCCGCCCGAGCGGCCCGTGAACTGCGCGACGGGCAGTACGTGAACCTGGGCATCGGCCTGCCCACGCTGATCCCCAATCACCTGCCGCCGGGGGTCGAGGTGGTCCTGCACTCGGAGAACGGCATCCTGGGCGTGGGCCCCTACCCGGTCGAGGGCGCGGAGCACGCCGATCTGATCAACGCCGGGAAGGAGACGGTGACGGTCGCCCCCGGCGCCTCGTACTTCGACTCCGCCTTCTCCTTCGGCATGATCCGGGCCGGCCGGATCGACGTCTCGGTGCTCGGCGCGATGCAGGTGTCGGCCGCCGGCGACCTCGCCAACTGGATGATCCCCGGCAAGATGGTCAAGGGCATGGGCGGCGCGATGGACCTCGTGCACGGGGCCCGCCGACTGATCGTGGTCATGGAGCACACCGCCCGGGACGGTTCCCCGAAGATCGTCGAGGAGCTCTCGCTTCCCGCTACCGGTCGGGGAGTCGTGAACCGGATCGTGACCGACCTGGCCGTGGTCGACGTGACGCCGGAGGGGTTGCGCGTGGTGGAGACGGCCCCGGGCGTGGCGTTCTCGGACGTCCAGGCCGCCACGGGCGCAGCCCTCCTCCCTCCGCGCTGACCGGGATCAGCCCAGACGGACCGAACTAGACAGGACCAGTCAGGACCGGACCGAACGCGCCGGGCCGGCTCCGCTTGAACGGCCGGACCACCAGCCGGGGTGGTCCGGCCGTTCCGGCGTTCCCTCGAATTCGCCGCATTAGCACCACCGCGACCCGGATTGGCTTGGAACCGTAGGATCTTCATGCTTGCGCGGTGATCATTTCCCAGATCGGTTGCGATCACGGTTGCCCTCCGGGAGAGTTGGGGACGCCGTGGTTCCCGCGTGCCCGGAGGGGAAGCCGGGAAGCACACCTTGATCCGCATTCGAAGTCCCATGTCAACACGCAATGGATTCCGCTCGCAGACGCATGACGCGAATGACGGACCGGAAGACCGCCTGGAGAGACGGCGGTCCACCGGGCGGTGTTCCACCGGAACGGCTTTCGAGGCACGGCGAAGCAAGGCTCCGGGGGGAACGGACCGGCCCCGCCGGACGCGGCCGGCCGGGCGCGCCACGGGACGGCGGGTCGCATACCCCCGGTCTGAACACGCACCAATGGGCCCACCGGCACGGTCGGCCCCGGCGGGGGGAGCAGACGATGACCATGCCGTTCGCGCGACGGAAGGACGCCGCGACGGCCCGCGGACGAGGCGCCGGACGGCGGCTCGACGACGACCTGGCCACCGTTCCGGTGCCCGAAGCCCCGTACGACTACGGCCACTTCAGTCGGCTCGCCGGTCCGGCCCGGGACCCGGACGAGGACGACGACCTCGGCGGCGGCGTCTACCGGCCCGAGCCCACCCACCCCGGCACCCCTCCGACGCAGTGGCCCGCACCGCAGGCCGAGCACTGGCCCGCACCGCAGCCCGCGCGACCTCCGACCGGCACCCCGACCGGCACCCCGACCGGCACTCCGGCCCCCGCCCCCTACCGCGTCCAGTACCGCAGCCTGTTACGCCGCGAGCCGCACCGGATCCGCGCCGCGCTGCTGCTGGTGGCCGCCCCGCTGGTGGAGGCGGTGCTGCTGGTCTGGCTGCTGCTGCCGGAGCACTGGCCGGAGCGCCCCGGCGAGACGCAGACCCTGGTGTTGCTGGGCGACAAGGTGATGATCGGGATCATCGCCGTGGTCGAGGTGTTCCGGCTGGTCAACGTCGTGTCCAACGCCCACGCCACGCTCGTCGCCCGCGATCCGATACCGGTGACACCGGAGTCCGGCACCCGGGTCGCGTTCCTCACCACCTGCGTGCCGGGCAAGGAGCCGCCGGAGATGGTGCGGTCCACGCTGGTCGCGGCACGCGGCGTCCGGCACGAAGGCCCGTACGACGTCTGGCTGTTGGACGAGGGAAACGATCCTGCAATGCAGGCGCTCTGCACCGAACTGGGCGTCCGCCACTTCAGCCGGTTCGGCCGCCCGCACTGGAACCGGCCCAAGGGACGGTTCCGCGCCAGGACCAAGCACGGCAACTACAACGCCTGGCTGCAGGCGCACGGGGACGACTACGACTTCTGGGTCTCGGTCGACACCGACCACGCCCCGCTGCCGGACTTCTGCGAGCGGATGCTGGGCTACTTCCGCGACCCGGACGTGGCATTCGTGGTCGGCCCCCAGGTGTACGGGAACTACCGGAGCTCGGGTTCCGCCGTCACCAAATTCTCCGAGAGCCAGCAGTACCTCTTCCACGCGCTCATCCAGCGCGCCGGAAACCGTTACGGCGCGCCCATGTTCGTCGGCACCAACAACGCCGTCAGAATTCGTGCGCTCCAGTCGATCGGCGGGTTGTACGACTCCATCACGGAGGATATGGCGACCGGTCTGGAGTTCCACCGGAGCCGAAACCCCGAAACCGGTGAACGCTGGAAGTCCGTGTACACCCCGGACGTGCTCGCGGTCGGCGAGGGCCCGTCCTCCTGGACCGACTTCTTCTCCCAGCAACTGCGCTGGAGCCGCGGCACCTACGAGACCCTGCTCACCCAGTACTGGCGGGTGCTCTGGCAGCTGTCGCCCGGCCGGCTGCTCAACTACTCGCTGATGGTGGGCTTCTACCCGATGGCGGCGATCACCTGGCTGCTCGGCGGCCTCTCCAGCGTGCTCTATCTGGGGTTCGGCGCCTCGGGCGTCCACGTGTCCTCCGAGATCTGGATGATGCTGTACAGCGACGCCGCCGCGCTCCAACTGCTGCTCTACACCTGGAACCGGAAGCACAACGTGAGCCCGCACGAGCCGGCCGGCTCCTCCGGGGTCGCGGGCATGCTGATGTCGGCGCTCTGCGGACCGGTCTACGCGGCCGCGCTGGTGCAGGCGCTGCTGCGGCGGCGCAGCCGCTTCGTGGTGACGCCGAAGGGCCGTTCGGCCAGCGCGGACCGGGTGAGCACCTTCCGGTTCCACCTGTTCTGGGCACTGGTGTTCGGCGGCGCGATCACGGCCTCCTTCTTCACCGGTTACGACCACGTCGCGATGCGCACCTGGGCCTGGATCGCCCTGGTCCTGACCGTGCTGCCACTCCTGGTGCTGGTCGGCGACGCCGTCCGCCGCCGGCGCACCCGGCCCACGGCCACCCTCACGGTCACCGGCGGTCCGGCGGCGACCCCGAGGGTCGTCCTGGAGAAGCGCCGACCCCGACACGCCCGCGACCCGCGCCGAGCCCCGGCCACCGCTCGGGCCACCGCCCAGGCCGCAGCGCCCACGCCTCCGGTCACCACACCGGTCACCACACCGGTCACCGCGGCGACGCCCGGCCGGGCGGAGAGCACCACCGCCCGCTGAGCCCACCCCGCCCACCTCGCCGCCAGACCCGCCACCGACCGCCCGACCGCCCGCCCGCCCACCACCCGCTGCGCCCGCCCCGACCGCCCGCCCGCCGCCCGCCGACCGCCCGACCACCTCAAGAGCCTCCGAACCTCACGAGGGGACCACCCACCATGAAGATCCACAAGACCGGCCGGACCAAGCGCTTCGCCCTCGGCAGCACCGTCGCGCTGACCGTCGCCGGGATGAACGCACCCGCCGTCCTCGGCTTCGCCAGCGAGCAGTACCACCAGTACGTGATCAACCGCCCCGAGTACAAGGCGGAGTACGGCCACTGGCAGACCCTCAGCCTGCCCGCGGAGTTCCGGGTCAACGCCGTCCACGCCACGCTGCTGCGCACCGGAAAGATCCTCATCGTGGCCGGCTCCGGCAACGACGAGAAGCACTTCGACGCGGGCAGCTTCCGCAGCCTGCTCTGGGACCCGGCCAGGAACACCTACCAGCTGATCCCCACCCCGGCCGACATGTTCTGCGGCGGCCACTCCTCGCTGCCGGACGGCCGCGTCCTGGTGGCCGGCGGCACCCAGCGGTACGAGAAGCTGGCGGGCGTGGTGAAGAAGGCGGCCGGCGTCATGCGGGTGCGCAACGAGAGCCCCGACCGCGCCAGGACGTTCCCCCAGGGCACCGTCTTCGTCGCCCCGAACGGGCGCGAGTACGCCTCGACCGTGCCGGTGACCGTCCCGGCCGCGGTGAAGACGGGCTCCGGCCCGCAGACCGTCGTCACCGCCGGCGAGCAGCACGTGTTCGTCGAGGCGGTCGGGGAGGGCGCCGACTACGTCGCCGGCTCCCCCGCCCAGTACCGGATCAAGGGCCTGACCGGCACCGACGCCCACAACCTGTACGGGCAGAGCACGAAGCTGACCCTGGACAAGCAGGAGTACCAGGGCATCCGCTCCGCGTTCGAGTTCAACCCGGACACCGAGCTGTACGAGCAGGTCACCGACATGGCGTACGCCCGCTGGTACCCGACGCTCACCGGGCTCGGCGACGGGCGGGTGGTCACCGTCTCGGGCCTGGACGACACCGGGGAGATCCTCAACGGCAACGACAACGAGATCTACGACCCGAAGAACAAGACCTGGTCCAAGGGCCCGGACCGCTACTTCCCGACCTACCCGTCGATCTTCCTGACCGCCTCCGGCAAGCTCTTCTACTCCGGTTCCAACGCCGGCTACGGCCCCGCCGACAAGGGCCGCGATCCCGGGGTGTGGGACCTGTCGAACAACGCTTTCCAGCCCGTCCCCGGCCTGCGCGACCCGGCGCTCACCGAGACCTCGTCCTCCGTCCTGCTGCCGCCCGCGCAGGCGCAGAAGGTGATGGTGCTCGGCGGCGGGGGCGTCGGCGAGTCGCCGCTGTCCACCGCCCGGACCGACATCGTCGACCTCTCCGCCCCCGAACCCGCCTTCACCCCGGGCCCGGACCTGCCGGCCGGCGGCACCCGCTACCTCAACAGCGTGATCCTCCCGAACGACACCGTGTTCACCACCGGCGGCTCCAGCGGCTACCGGGGCCGGGGAGCCAGCGACCTGCTCAAGGCGCAGGTGTACCACCCGGACACCAACACCTTCAGCACCGCCGCCGAACCCACCGTCGGCCGCGACTACCACTCCGAGGCGCTGCTGCTGCCGGACGGCCGGGTGGCCGTGCTCGGCTCCAACCCGCTGTTCGCGGACAAGGCGGAGACCACGCCGGGCGGGTTCGAGCAGCGCATCGAGATCTACACCCCGCCGTACCTGTTCCACGGCGACCGCCCGCAGGTGGACGCCGCACCGGAGGCGGCGAAGCTCGGCGGCACCGTGCGGATCAGCACGGCCCGGCCGGACGCGGTCGCCACCGCCAAGCTGATCCGGCCCAGTTCCGTCACCCACGTGACCGACGTCGAACAGCGCTCGGTGGCCCTGGACATCAGCGGGCGCTCGGCGGACGGGGTCTCGCTCACCCTCCCCGGCAACCCGAACCTGCTGCCGCCCGGCTGGTACATGCTGTTCCTGACCGACGCCGCCGGAACCCCGTCGGTCGCGCGCTGGATCCAGGTGACCGGCTGAGCGGCACGGAACGGACGGAGTCCGCAGCGGGCCCGAACCCCGACCCGACCGGCGCCCTCAGCGGGCGGCCTGCGCCAGGCCGAGCGCGTACGGCAGCCAGAACTCGCCGGCCCGGGGCTCGCCGCGCCCGCACTCGCCGTCCGACTCCCCCGGGTTCTTGATCCACAGGTAGGCGTCGACCCCCGGCCGGCCGGTGTCGGCGGTCGGTCGCTCGCCGAGCGCACGCCCGGGCGGGTTGCACCAGGCGTCGCCGCCCAGCGAGCCGTTGCCGTTGCGGCTGGTGTCGATGACGAAGTGCTTCCCGCCCAGGGCGGCCGAGAGCCGGCCCCCGTAGGCCGCGTTCCGGTCGGTGTCGTAGAAGTTGGCGACGTTCACCGCGAAGCCGTCCGCCGCCGCGATCCCGGACTTGCGCAGCGCGGTGGACAGTTCGGCCGGGTCCTGTGCCCAGCCGGGGTTGCCCGCGTCCAGGTAGACCCGCACCTGCGGACGCTTCTTCAACTCCTGGACGGCGAAGGCCAGCAGGCCGTAGCGCTCGGCGGCCAGGTCGCCCTTGATCCCGCAGGTGTCCAGGGTGTGGGCGACGGCGTCCGGTTCCAGCACCACCCAGGCCTTGCGGTCGCCGAGAGCCTCCGCGACGCCGCTGATCCAGGCCCGGTAGGACGCGGCGTCGGCGGCGCCGCCGGCCGAGTAGAGGCCGCAGTCGCGGTGCGGGATGTTGTAGGCGACGAAGACCGCCGTCCGGTCCGCCTCGGCGGCCCGGCGGCTGACCTGCTCGGCGATCTCCTTGGCGCCCTGCTCGCCGAGCCACTGCGAGGAGGGCTGGGCGGCGATCCGCAGCAGCGTGTCGGCCTCCGCCGGCCGGCCCTGGCCGCGCAGCGCGGCCACCTGCCGGGCGGCGTTGGTCTGGTCGGAGACGTAGAAGGCCTGGCCGGAAAGCTGGGCGAGGCCTGCGGGGCCGGTGGCCCGGCCAGGGGTGGCGACGTCGGGCGCAGCGGCCGGTGCGGTGCCACCACGGCCGCCGGAAGATCCGCCGGAGGATCCCCCGTTCGAGCCGCCGGTCGAGCCGCTGCAGCCGGTGGCCCCCGCCAACAGCACGACCAGGGCCGCCCCCACGGCCCGTCGGATTGCCACGATCCGTCCCACCCGGCGCACGTACCGCCCCTCCCCCAGAACCGGTCCGGCGACCGGTCGGCACCAGCTAAGCACACCGGGAACCGGCCGGCCGCGACGGGCGGTGAACGGAAGGCGGCCGTGAGCGGGCGGTCCGGGCGGCCCCGCCCGCCCGGACCGCCCGTCACTCGACCACCCCCCAGGCGCTCAACCCACGTCGCTCAGCCCCCGGCGTTCAACCCACGTCGTTCAACCCAGGTCACTCAGCCCCCGGCGCTCAGCCCTGCTTCAGGTTCGGCACCTGCCAGTCGATCGACTCGCCGCCGAAGCCGTCCAGCGCCGTGTTGATCTGCGAGAACGGACGGCTGCCGAAGAACAGCTTGGCGGACAGCGGCGACGGGTGCGCCCCCTGCACGACCACGTGCTTGGACGTGTCGATCAGCGGCAGCTTCTTCTTCGCGTAGTTGCCCCACAGTACGAAGACCACCGGCTCCTCGCGCTCGCTCACCGCCTTGATCACCGCGTCGGTGAACTTCTCCCAGCCCTTCGCCTTGTGCGAGTTGGCCTCGTGCGCGCGCACCGTGAGCACCGCGTTGAGCAGCAGGACGCCCTGCTCGGCCCAGTGCATCAGGTAGCCGTTGTCCGGGGCGGGGATGCCGAGGTCGGCGTCCAGCTCCTTGAAGATGTTGCGCAGCGAGGGCGGCGTCCTGGTGCCGGGCAGCACCGAGAAGCTCATGCCGTGGGCCTGGCCGTCGTCGTGGTACGGGTCCTGGCCGAGGACGAGCACCCGGACCTTCTCGTACGGCGTGGCCTCCAGTGCGGCGAACTCCTGGCCGCTCGGCGGGAACACCTGGTGCTGCGCGCGCTCGGCCGCCACGAAGGCCGCCAGCTCGGCGAAGTACGGCTTCTCCGTCTCGGCGCCCAGCACGGCGCGCCAGGACTCGGGCAGCTCCAGCCCGCCGCCCTCGCCAGCCTCGACCGCGCCAGCCTCGACCGTGTCCGTCACGACATCTACCTCCCACACCGCGGCTGTTGTGCCGCACGCCCTCTTCCACCCCGAACGCTACACAGCCCCACTGACACCTCACTCCGCCGGAGCGCGGGCAGGCCCGGAGGAAGCGGAAGAAGGGGACGGAGCGGAAGGGGAGTTCGCGGCGGTCGCCCGCTCCACCCGGAGGTGCTCCACCACGTTGAGGGCCACCAGCAGCACCGCCAGCGTCACGAGCACCGCCAGCGCCGGCAGCCGTACCATCGCCGGCGCCAGCCCCAGCACGACCACCGCCGCGCCGACCCGGGTCGTCGCGACCTTGCGGAACATCATCCAGCGGGTGTACCCGAAGGTCAGCAGGTACAGCCCGCACCCGCCGTACAGCAGCGCCACCGACCCCGGGCCGAGCGCCTGCCACGGGTCCGCGACCGTCTCCCCGAAGCCGACCGCCACCCCGATCACCCCGGCGGCCAGCGCCAGATGCCCGTACTGGAAGATCCGGCGGATGACGTCCCGCCGGGAGTCGGCGACCACCACGGCGTACCGCATCGCGTCCGCCGCGTACACGAAGTACTGCCACCACAGGCCCGCCGAAATGGTGAACGCGGCGGCCACGGCGGCGAGTTCGGCGGCGTCCAGCCGCGCACCGGCCGCCGTCCCGCCGATCCCGACGATCGACTCGCCGAGCGCCACCAGCAGGAACAGCGCGAACCGCTCCGGCATGTGCGAGGGGTGGTACGCCACCGCGGCCAGCCGCCGCCGGAACACCAGCGGCGCGGCCAGGTCGCAGAGCGCGGCCGCCGCCCACAGCGCCAGCCGCGGCCCGTCCGGCAGCAGCCCGCCCGCGACCAGCAGCGGCCCGCTGACCAGCACGCCGGCGCCGTACGGACCGCGCCAGACGCCCGGGACGCGGATCAGCAGGAGCAGCAGCACCAGCCGGGCCAGCCAGTACGCGGCGCCGAGCAGCACGCCCCGCCCGCCGTACGCGCCCGGGACGGCGAGCGCCATGAACAGGCCGGCCAGCCCGACCGCCAGGATGCCGAGGCGGTCCCGCAGGTTGTCCACGTCCCGGATGTTGGCCTGCACGGTGGTGCCCACCCAGCACCAGTACACCGGCACGAACACCACCAGCGCCCGGACGAGCCCGGTGGCGTCGTGGTGGTGGTGCAGCAGGCCCGAGACCTGGGTGATCGCGAAGACGAAGACCAGGTCGAAGTAGAGCTCGGCCCAGGTGACCCGCTTCTCCTCGGCGCCCTCGGCGCCCGCCCCCGCCGTGTCCTCGACGGCCCACCCCTCGTCGATGCCCGAGGCGCCCTCGGTGTCCCCCGTCGCACGCATGGCGCCGTTGCCCCCCACAGTCCCCACAGTCCCCACCGGTACGAAACGGGCCCCGCCCCGGCGACCGGCCGGAACGGGGCCCACGACAGCACCGCAGAGGCTAGACCAGCTCGACCAGGTCCGCGATCGACTTGACCACCCGGGTCGGCCGGTACGGGAAGCGCTCGACGTCGTCGGCGGCGGTCAGGCCGGTGAGGACCAGGATGGTCTCCATGCCGGCCTCCATGCCCGCGACGATGTCGGTGTCCATCCGGTCGCCGATCATCACGGCGGTCTCGGAGTGGGCCCCGGCGGTGTTCAGCGCCTCCCGCATCATCAGCGGGTTGGGCTTGCCGACGAAGTACGGCTCGACGCCGGTCGCCTTGGTGATCAGGGCCGCGACCGAGCCGGTGGCCGGCAGCACGCCCTCGGTGGACGGGCCGGTCTCGTCCGGGTTGGTGCAGATGAACCGGGCGCCCTGGTTGATCAGGCGGATCGCCTTGGTGAGCGCCTCGAAGCTGTAGGTACGGGTCTCGCCGAGGACGACGTAGTCCGGGTTGTTGTCGGTCAGCACGTAACCGGCCTGGTACAGCGCGGTGGTGAGCCCCGCCTCGCCGATCACGTACGCGGTGCCGCCCGGGCGCTGGCCCTGGAGGAACTTGGCGGTGGCCAGGGCGGAGGTCCAGATGCAGTCCTCGGGCACCTCCAGCCCCATGCCGGCCAGGCGGGCGCTGAGGTCGCGCGGGGTGTAGATGGAGTTGTTGGTGAGAACCAGGAACGGCTTGCCGGACTCCCGCAGCCTGCGCAGGAACTCCTTCGCGCCGGGGATCGGCGTGCCCTCGTGGATGAGGACACCGTCCATGTCGGTCAGCCAGGACTCGATGGGCTTGCGGTCTGCCACGTGCGTGTCTCCCGAAGTGTTGCAACGTCTTGCGATGGCCCTGACGCGGCACAGCCTAATCCGCACGTCTGCCCGACGGCAGCGCGTCCCGCCCACCGGAACACCACCACGGGACCACCGCGGCACCACCGCCCGCTGGGCCGTCCCCCCAGGCCCTGCCCCCCGATACCGGGAGCAACCGGGCGCCGCGTGATTGAGTGAGCGCATGAGCCCCGAGACCTCCCGCCCGTTCCGCGTCGGCCTGATCGGCTACGGCCTGGCCGGCTCCGCATTCCACGCCCCGCTCATCGCCACCACGCCCGGGCTGCGCCTGGACGCCGTGGTCACCGCCAATCCCGAGCGCCGCGAGCAGCTGAGCCGCGAACACCCTGGCGCCCGCGCCGTCGACACCCCGGAGCAGCTACTCGCCGACCCGGACGCGCTCGACCTGGTCGTCATTGCCTCGCCCAACCGCACCCACGCCCCGCTCGCCCACGCCGCCCTGCGCGCCGGGCTGGCCACCGTCGTCGACAAGCCGCTGGCCGGCACCGCCGCCGAGGCGCTGGAGCTGTGCCGGCTCGCCGAGGCCCGGGGCACCCTGCTCTCTGTCTTCCAGAACCGGCGCTGGGACGGGGACTTCCTGACCGCCGCCCGGCTGGTCCGGGGCGGCGCGCTCGGCCGGGTGCACCGCTTCGAGTCCCGCTTCGAGCGGTTCCGCCCCAAGCCCAAGCCCGGCTGGCGCGAGCTCGCCGACCCCGCCGAGGTCGGCGGGACGCTGTACGACCTGGGCAGCCACCTGGTCGACCAGGCGCTGACCCTGTTCGGCCCGGTGGAGACGGTCTACGCGGAGATCGACGTGCGCCGGGACGGTGCGGTCGTCGACGACGACGCGTTCCTCGCCCTCACCCACGCCTCCGGCACCCGCTCGCACCTGTGGACCAGCGCCATCACCCCGCTGATCGGCCCCCGACTGCGGGTGCTCGGCGACACCGCCGGGTACGTCAAGCCCGGCATGGACCCGCAGGAGGCGGACCTGCGCGCCGGACGCCGCCCGGACGGCACCCACCCGTGGGGCGCCGACCAGCCCTCGTACTACGGCACCCTGGGCACCGACGAGTCCGCGATCGAACTCCCCACCGACCCGGGCGACTACCCCGCCTACTACGCCGGCATCGCCGCCGCCCTGGCCTCCCCCGGCACCCCGCCCCCGGTCGACCCGCGCGACGCGGTGGCCACCCTCACCGTGCTGGAGGCCGCCCGCGCCTCCGCCGCCACGGGCACGACGGTCCGCCTGGACTGAGCGGGGCCCGAAGCGCCCGACGGGCCCGCCGTCCCCTCGACCTCGGCTTCTCGGACCGGGCGTCGAGGGGCGGCGGCCGTCAGAGTCCGATGATCTCCACCGCCGAGCCCAGGCCCCGGAAGTCCGCGACGTTGCGGGTGTACAGCGGCAGGCCGTGGGCCGAGGCGACGGCGGCGATCATCAGGTCGATCCGGCGCGGGCGCGGCTGCCGGCCCGCGGCGATGGTGAGGGTGACCAGCGTCCCGTAGCGGGCGGCGGCGGCCGCGTCGAACGGCAGCGGGTCGAAGTCGGCCATCGCCGCGCCCAGCACCTCCAGCCGGGCCGCCCGGCTGACCGCGTCGCGGGCCATCGACACGCCCTGCTGCAGTTCCGCGAAGGTGATCGCGGTCAGCTCCGGGACGGCCGGCAGGTCCGCCGGGGAGAGCAGCGCCAAGTCGATGTAGACACAGGTGTCGAGCACCCCGGCCGGCCGCCGCCGGGGCGCCCGTCTGCGCTCAGCCACGCCGCCGCTCGAACGGGTCGTCGTCCTCGTCGCCCACCAGTTCCTCGGGGCCGAAGTACTCCTCGGCCTCCTTGCGCATCTCCTGGTAGTCCACCCGCGGCAGCTTCACGTGCCGCGCCACCAGTTCCTCCGCCGTGAGTCGCCGCCGCCCGGACACCGGGCGCAGCTCCGCGACCTCGACCCCGTTCCTGGTGATGTGGAAGGTCTCGCCGGCCTCCACCGCGTCCATCACCGCGGCGGAGTTGTTCCGGAACTCCCGCTGGGTAATCGTCTTCACGCTTCCACGGTAGCCCCGCGTAGCACCCGTGGCTACACCTCCCGCAGCCGCCCGGGCATCGCCTCGCGCCCGCCCCCGCGTCCCCCTCGCACCGGTCCCCGCGTCCCCCTCGCGCCCGCCCCCGCGTCCCCCTCGCACCGGCCTCCGTGTCCCCCTCGCGTCCCCCCGGTCGTAACCCTGTGAAAACGCCTCCGCGCCCCGGCGGGTCCGCTAGGTTCGGGGGCCATCGTTCGTACAGAGGGGGGCTCTGTCGTGACCGACACGAGCGAGCAGAAGCAGAACCCCTGGCTCTACGGCCAGGACGACCCGCCGACGGCCGGACCGCTCTCCCCGGCCCCGACCGCAGGTCCCTGGGCGGGCGGGGCCACCACGGGCAGCCCCGTCCACGTGGAACCGGTCGCACTCCAGCGGGCTGCCGGGGCATCCCGCCGCCTGCGCGGCGACCTGAAGCACTTAGTCGGCCGGGCCGGGCCGGACACGGACGCGGCGGTCCACGCCCTGGACGACGGGTGGAGCAGTGGGCCCGCCCTGGCGCAGGCGCTCACCTGGTGGAAGGCCCGCTGGACGAGCTTCGACCACCGGCTGGGCCTGGCCGCCGACCGCCTGGACGCCACCGCTCGCGCCCACGGCACCCCCGAGGTCCCCGACGTCCCCGCCGACTCCGACATCCCCGCCGACTCCACCGCCTGCACCGCCTGTGCCGCCGATCCCGGCAAGGCACCGTGAGCCATGGTGACCTTCGCCCAGCTCCGCCGCTCCTCCTTCGAAGCCCTCGACCGGGCCGGCGACACCTGGAACGGCGTGTCCGGCCACATGGAACACGTCAGCGCCCGGATGCGGGCCGACGTCATCCGGACACTGACCGGCGACCCCGACTCCGCCCCGCCGGGCGGCAGCCGACCGTGGAGCGGCGCGGCCGCCGACGAGGCGGTGCGGGAGATCGGTCTCCTCGCCGACGAACTGCGCGCCTTCCACTACGAGGCGCTGGCCGTCTCCGCGGCCCTGCACCGGGCCGGGTCGGCCTTCACCGAGGCCGGCCGGCGGCTCCTGCGGGCGATCGGCGACGCCGAGGCCCTGGGCGCGACCGTGGCCGAGGACGGCACGGTCACCCTCCCCGGCCTGCCGCCCGCTGCGCGCCACGACCCGGCGGCCGTCGCCCGCCACCGGCGGACGCGGGACGAACTCCGGCGGCACGTCGCGATCATGGAGGACGCCGTGTCCGCCGCCACCGAGGCCGACACCGCCGCAGCCGCCGCCCTGCACGCGCTCAACCCCGCGAAGGTCGCGGGCGCCGAGGTCGCCCCCGATGAAGGCGGACCCGGCGCCCCGGACCGGACGGAGAGCCGCGGAGCGCAGGCCCGGAGGAATTCCCGTCCGGGCGGGAACTCGACGGGCACGGCGATCGTCCTCAACGTCTGAAGTCCGTGGGTCCGTGGCACCGAAGGGGGAGCAGCGTATGGCCGTCGTCACGATGCTGCTCGGCCTGCTCCGGGTGCTGACCGGCGAGTTGATGACCGAGGGCGGGACGTTCGCCTCGGTGGCGGCAGTCGCCGCCGTGGCGCTGGTGGCCGGTGCCGTCGCGGGCACGCTGGCCGGGGCGCGGCTGCCGGGGGCGCGGGCGCCCGCGGCGGTGCGCAGCGGGGTGTTGCGGCGGCGTGCGTTCGGTACGGCGTTCCTGCCGCAGCGTGATCCGGACGCCCGGGGCCGGCGACGCCCGAGGGCACCGGGTGCGGCCCTGGCGGCCGCGTAGTTTCGTCCTCTTCCGCCGTTTCCCGCGGCCGTCCTCCGCCGATCACTCATGTTCTGAGACCCCCGGAGGGCTCGCTTCACCATGTCTGTTCTCGCTGTTCTCGACCCTGCCGTCGCCGTTGCCCATACCGCCGTCACCGCGCTGGCCCAGGTGCTGCCGACGGCGCTGGCGATCGTCCTGTTCACCGTCGCCGTCCGACTGGCGCTGCATCCGCTGGCGCGGGCGGCGGCGCGCGGGGAGAAGGCGCGGGCCCGGCTGGCGCCGAGGGTCGCCGAGTTGAACAAGAAGTACAAGAACCGCCCGGAGAAGCTGCGGGAGGCGCTGGCCGAGTTGTACCGGGAGGAGCAGGCCTCACCGTTCGCGGGGTGTCTGCCGATGCTGCTGCAGCTTCCGTTCTTCTCGGTGATGTACCGCCTGTTCACCACCCCGAACGACCTGCAGGACCACACCCTGTTCGGCGTGCCGCTCGGCCTGCACGTGGGGAGCGCGCACGGCGCGGGCCAGCTGGCGGTGTTCGGCCTGCTGTACGCCGCGCTGGCGGCGGTCGGGTACGTCAACTTCCGTCGGGCCAGGCGGGCGACGGCCGCGCAGGCGACCCCTCAGCCGGGGGCGGGGCTGCTGCCGTACCTGTCGTTCGGGTCGGTACTGTTCGCGGCGCTGGTGCCGGTGGCCGCCGCGCTCTACGTGGTGACGACGAGCGTGTGGTCGACCACGGAGCGGGCGTGGCTGCACCGGGGTGGCACCCCGGCGCCGGCGGCGGCGCTCGTGCTGTGAGCGCCGCCGTCGACATCGCGGCCGACGCCGCCGCCGTCCGTCAGAAGTGCCGCAGCAGTTCGGGGAAGGTCGCCAGCCGCAGGGTCGCCTCGTCGGGGCCGAGGTCCGCGTGCTCCAGGACCCAGGTGTGCTCGTGCGGGATGAAGACCGTGCGCAGGCCGGCCTGGCGGGCAGGGGCGATGTCGGACTTGGGCGAGTTGCCGATCATCCAGGTGCGGTCGGGGTCGAGGCGGAGGTCGGCGGTGAGCCGCCGGTAGGTCTCCGCCGACTTCTCGGCCACGATGTGGACGCCCTGGAAGTGGTGGTCGATCGTGGAGGCCGTCACCTTCCGCTGCTGCTCGTCGAGGTCGCCCTTGGTGAGCAGCAGCAGGTGGTGGCGCCCGGCGAGCGTGGCGAGGGTGTCGGCGACGCCGGGGATCAGCTCGATCCCGCGGCCGGTGAGCGGGGCGAGGAGTTCCTCGATCCGGGCCTCCTCGGCCGGGGTGGGGGTGCGGTCGTCGTTCAGCCGCCGCAGGCAGTCGGCGAGGCTCTGCCGGAAGACGGCGGCGCCGTAGCCGAGGGCGGCGGAGTTGGCGGCTTCGATCCCGTCGAGGAGGGTCCTGGTGCGGTCCCGCTCGGCCGGGGTGGAGACCCAGTCCAGGAAGCCGTCGATGACGCGCTCGAAGAGGACGTTGTTCTCCCAGAGCGTGTCGTCGGCGTCGAAGATGAGGGTCTGGTCGGTGTGCATCCGGGTGTTCTCCAGGGGGTCCACTGGTCAGACGGGAAGGGCGTCGAGCAGGCGGCCGGCCCGGTCGAGGGTCTCGCGGAGGTTGTCCTCGGTGGTCCGCTGCCGGGCCTCGGCGATGGTGAGCCACTCCAGCGGGGCGGCGGGGTTCTCCGGCCGGGCCTGCTCCGGGGTGTCGGTGGCGAGCAGGAAGCGCAGGTCGGCGTGTTCGTGGGCCGGTTCGGCGGGCGAGGCCGGGACGGGGACGACGACGAGGTGGACGAGGGCGGCGTCGGGCCACGAGGTGAGGTCGGTGATCCCGGTCTCCTCCAGGCCTTCGCGCAGCGCGATGTCCAGCGGCCGGGTCTCCCCCGGGTCGCCGTGTCCGCCGACCTGGAGCCAGGCCTGTTGGCGGACGTGCCAGCGCAGCAGCACGCGCCGGGTCGGCGGGTGGACGATCAGCGCGGAGGCGGTGAAGTGCAGCGGGGTCGTCCGGTCCCAGACATCGGCGGCTCCGGCTCCGGCTCCGACGACGGCTCCGGCGGCGACCCCGGCGGCGGCCTCGGCGAGGTGGCGGGCGCGCTCGTGGTCGGCGGTCTCCGTCGGGCCCTGCGGTCGGTGCCGGGCCAGTAGTTCGGTCAGGCCCGGACTCTGTGCCGCGCCGCCCGTGGTCACCATGATCAGCACTCCTCGTTCCGCTCCGGACCACGTCAACCGGCTTGCGGGGGCGGGTGATCGGGGCCGGGGCCTCGGGTTCCGGCGAACCCGCGCAGCCTAGCCCGGGGGCGGTTCGGCGGCCCACCGGTTTTCGACCCGGTGGGCCGTGGTCCTCACCCCTGCGGGCGGTGGCAACCGGCCGGTCGGGGCGGGGTCCGGGAGGCCGTAGCCTGAGGTGATCGTTTCGGGACAGGTGGAGGGATGTCGTCATGGTGGCTGCTCCGGCACTCGCGGAGCTGCGCGAGGTGTGCCAGCCGCAGGCCAAGCTGCAGAGCCGCAACGGTGAGCACTGGGCGGGGCGGCTGTACATGCGCCGCATCTCGCTGCGCACGACCCGGCAGTTGGTGCGGACGTCGGTCTCGCCGAACACCCTCACCTGGGTCATGGTGGTGTGCGGGGTCGGCGGCGGGGCGGCCCTGCTGATCCCGGGCCTGACGGGTGCGGTACTGGCGGCGGTGCTGTTCCAGCTGTTCCTGCTCTTCGACTGTGTCGACGGTGAAGTGGCGCGCTGGAAACGGCAGTTCAGCATGGCCGGGGTGTATGTGGACCGGCTCGGCGCCTATCTGGCGGACGCGGCGCTGATGATCGGCGCGGGCGTGCGGGCGGCCCGGGGCGGGTCGGAGCTGTGGGTGTCGGTGGGCCTGGCGGCCGCGCTGGGCGTGGTGCTGCTCAAGGCCTCGACGGACCTGGTGGACGTGGCCCGGGCCCGCAGCGGGCAGCCGCCGGCGGACGAGGAGTCCACCCAGCCGCGCTCGCAGGGCATCGCGACCGCGCGACGGTTCGCCTCCGTGTTCAAGATCCACCGGGTGACGAACGGCATCGAGGCCTCCCTGGTGCTGCTGGCGGCGGCCGCGGTGGACGCGGCGCTCGGCAACCTTGACGCGACGCGGGCGGCGGTCGCGGGGATCGCGGTGATCACCTGGGGCATGGTGGTGGCGCACCTGGCGTCGATCCTGTCCTCCTCGCGCCTGCGCTGACGGCGCCTGCGCCGGCTGCGCCCGCCCATCCGTCGCGCGGCCGCCCGCCGTTCGGCCCGCTAGGGCCTGTCCGGCCCTAGAGCCCCTGCCCGTCCTCGGCGACGGCAGGGGCTTGCGCGTGGGCGGCCAGGACGGTGTCGAGCAGGCCGGGGAAGCGCTGCTCCAGGTCGACGGTGCGCAGCGCGGTGAGCCGGCGGTTGGCCTCCTCGCGCTGGCGGATCAGGCCGGACTCGCGCAGCACCTTGAAGTGGTGGCTGAGGGTGGAGGGGGCGACGTCCACGGGGAAGGTGCCACAGGCCCGTTCGGGTTCGGCGCGCAGGGTCCGCACGATGGTCATCCGGGTGGGGTCGGAGAGCGCGTGCAGGACGTCGAACAGGTCGATCTCCTCGGTCGCGGGGTGGGCGAGCGCCGGTCGGCGCCGGGTGCTGCGGGGCATGGTCCGACCTCCCTGGTCTGCGATGTTCGACAATCATCGAAACTGCGTGGTACCACTTGCCCCACGTCAATTTCGTTGTTCGTCGAACATCGTAGCCGAGGGGGCCCGACATGCGCGCACTGGTGATGACCGCACCCGGTGGAGCCGAGAACACGGAGATCCGGGAGGTCGAGGCGCCGCGCCCCGGCCCCGGCCAGGTGGCGGTCGACGTCGCCTACGCCGGACTGAACTTCGTCGATGTGATGGGCCGCCGGGGCGACGCCGGGTACGTCACCGCCTGGCCGTACCGGCCGGGCAAGGAGGTGGCCGGCACCGTCCGGGCGGTCGGCGAGGGCGTCACCGGGCTGGCGCCGGGCGACCGGGTGGTCGCCGCACCCACCGGCGGCGGCCTGGCCGAGGTGGTGCTCGCCGAGGCCGCGCTCACCGTGCCCGTCCCGGACGGACTGGCGCTGCGCGAGGCCGCCGCCGCCCCGCTCGGGCTGGCCACCGCGATCCTGCTGCTCACCGACGCGGGCCGCTTCACCGCCGGGGACACCGTCCTGGTGCACTCGGCCGGCGGCGGGATCGGCAACGCGGTCGCCCAACTGGTCCCGCTGCTCGGCGGCGGCCGGCTGATCGGCACGGTGGGCCGCCCGGAGAAGGCCGCGGCCGCCGTCGCCACCGGCTACGACCATGCCTTCGCCCGCGACGAGGGCCTGCGCGACGCCGTCCGGGCCGCCACCGACGGCCGGGGCGTCGACCTCGTCCTCGACCCGCTCGGCACCGACGCGCTGGAACTCGACCTGGACCTGGCCGCGCCCGGCGGCCGGATCGTCCTGTTCGGCAACGCGGGCGGCGGCGCCGTCACCGACCTGCCCCCGCTCGGCCGGCTGATGGCGGGCAACCTCACCGTCACCGGCTTCAGCCACCGGGCCCTGGCCGCCACGGCCCCCGCCCGGCTGGGGCGGGCGATCGGCCGCGTCCTCGACCTGATGGCCGGCGGCGGGCTCGCCCTGCCGGTCACCGAACTGCCCGACCTGGCCGCCGTCCCCGCCGCCCACGACGCCATGGCGGAGGGCCGCGCCACCGGCAAGTACGTGGCACGCGTGGCGGGTTGATCCGGGTCGGGCCGCCGGACGAATCGGACCTGATCAATTCCTGCCTCACCCCCGACGGCGTGACCATCGCCCCGCTCTGAGCGGCGGCCCCCTGCGCTGGAAGTCGGCCAGGCCGACTTCCAGCGCAGGGGGCCGCACGGGATTGAACCGTTCCGGCGATCGGCACCGTTCCCGTGGGTGACTCAGAACCTGCGCAAGGAGGGCACATGCCAACGCCCGGCTTCGGACCCGGCACCCTCGATGAGGACGGAGGCCCCGTCTGGATCACGGACCTGGCGGCGGACGATCCGAACCACACCGTGCATGTGGTCCGCGATCTGAGCCCGACGGACGCCCTGCTGGCGCTGGGCGCCACACCACAGCTCATCAACCCCTGTGAGCTGCCGGCGCAGCGCCCTGACGCATGGACCTCGCTCGCGCGTGCGGCGATCGACCCGACGGACAGCGGCGCCGCGCTCCTGTCCGGCCGGGTGGGTGACTGGACGTTCGTCTACGACGATGGCGGCCTGACCTCCTTCGGGGAGGACGGCGAATCTCCGGCGAAGCTGCTGTCGACCACGGGCAAGCAGGCTGCCACCTGCACCTTCTCCATCAATGCCGACACGAACCTCGACTATGCGGTCGACGGCGAGCTGCTGTTCTCGATCTTCGAGGAACTCGACCCGGCTCATGATGCCGAGGAGATCCCCGCTGGGCTGCGCGACGCCGTCGCGGCCGCCGGGATCTTCGAGCGGGACCACCTCGACGATGACGAACCCGACGCTGCGATCAACATGCGCGTGCTCTGCGCACTGGCAGGACTGCAGTGCACACTGGACGATCTCCGCCGTATCCCGCTGTGGGCCGCTCCCTTCGCCTGATGCCCTCGGCTTGATCTTCACGCGCGTCCGCCGGTCCGCGCGGTCCTGGGCAAGCCATGGAAGTGCAGGTGCGGTTGCCCGATCACAGGGCTCTCCACGCACGCCGGCGCGCTCGGACATTCGGGTGATCCGCGGTGCCGGGCCTGGGAGGCTTCCTGCCCAGCGCGCGGAGTGGCTGGCCGGGAAGGCGCGGCTGAGGGCCATCGGACCGGTGCAGCACGGCTGGTAGGCATAGTTCGGGGCCGGCGGGTGTTGGGCGGGGCGTGACCAAGGTTCTGGTGATCGGTGCGACCGGCAATGTGGGCCGGCATGTGGTGTCCTCGCTGGCCGAAGGCGGGTTCGGGGTAAGGGCGTTGGTGCGGGACCCGGACCGGGCCTCGCTGCCCGAGGGGGTGGAGGCCGTCCGGGGTGATCTGGCGTCGCCGGAGAGCCTGGAGGCGGCGCTGCCCGGGGTGGAGAGCGTCTATCTGATGTGGCCGGGGATCCCGGTGCAGCCGCGCGCGGTGGAGCTGATCGCCGCGCACGCCAAGCGCGTTGTGTACCTGTCGGCGGACGTGGCCGACCTCGCCGACGGCGAGCCGGCCACGATCTTCCACCAGGAGATCGAGCGGCTGATCAGGGCGTCCGGCCTGGGCTGGACGTTCGTGCGGGCGATCGACTTCGCGACGAACATGCTCGGGTGGGCCGACCAGGTCCGGCAGGGGGTGGTCCGCTGGCCGTACGGGCAGGCCCGCCGGTCGCTGATCCACGAGCGCGACATCGCGGACGTGGTGGTGCGGGCGCTGACGACGGAGGGGCATGACGGGGCGAAGTACGTGATCACCGGGCCCGAGTCGATCGCCCACGCCGAGCTGGCCGGGATCATCGGCGAGGAGATCGGCTCCGAGGTGCGGTGGGAGGACCTGCCGCCGGAGACCGCCCGCGAGCAGTTGACGGCGGCCTGGGGGAACGCGGCGTTCGTCGAATCCAGGCTGCGGGCCTGGGAGTCGTTCACGCACGAGCCGGAGCGGGTGACGGACACCGTGGAGCAGGTGCTCGGACGCCCGGCACGAAGCTTCCGCTCGTGGGCCCGGGAGCACGCGGACGACTTCCGGTAGCGGTCCCAGAAGTCCCCCGGTGCGCGAGTCGCGCTCGGTCTGGGCCTGCGGAGAGGCTGACGAGCCGAGTCGAGCGGAGCCGCGCTCGCCGTCGACAGCGGCCCGACCTCGGTAGTCTGACGCTGGATCAGCAGGCGACCACCCGGGCCCGGGCAGCACAGCCCCGGCCAACGCCAGGCAGACAGAACAGTCCGTACAGAAGGGCCTCCCGTGAACCAGAACGATGTGAGCGAAGCCGCCAAGGCCGTTGTTCGGCGCAACACCGAGGAGGTCCAGGGCGGCGGTGACTGGGCCCTGTTCGACGAGCTCTGGGCCGACGACTTCGTCGATCACACTCCCCAGCCGGGCCGCACCCCCGACAAGGCCGGCGCGCTGGAGCTCTACCGGGTACTGCGGGCGGCGTTCCCCGACTTCCACGCCGAGATCCACTGGCAGGCCGCCGACGGCAACCTCATCACCACTTTCAAGACCTACCACGGCACCCACAGCGGCGAGTTCCTCGGAGTCGCACCCACCGGCCGGAGGATCCACTTCGAGACCGTGGACGCCATGCGAGTGGTCGACGGAAAGATCAGCGAGCACTGGGGGGTGGCGAACCTCTTCTCCCTCATGGAGCAGCTCGGCGCCGGACTCGGTACGGCATGAACACCCGTCAGGTCGCGGCGTGTCCGGTGCTCACGGTTGGAGCACGGTCGTAGGCCGGTTCCGGAGCTCGCGCCGTGAGGAGACGCCGAGTGTGCGGAAGACGTTGCGCGGGTGGGCGCCGACGGTGCGGGGGCTGAGGAACAGCGCGGCGGCGACCTCCCTGGAGGTGTCGCCACGCGCGACCGGGCGTGCGGTCCACAGCTCTTGCGGGGTCAGCCCGGTCTAGCATCGCCGGCGGTCCCGCTCGCGCTTGTACTCGCGCAGGAGCGCGAGGAGGTTGATCAGGGTGCTGGCCGGAATGTTGCCGAGCTCGACGAGGACGCGGCCGTTGAGGACGGTCTCACCGGGCCTGGCGGAGGGCCAGAGGAGACCGAACTCGCGCCCTTCGATGCGGAGTTCGACGATGAGTTGGGTGATCTCCCGGCCGGTGAGATAACGCAGGGCCGGGTCCGCCGGGTGGATGGGCTGGTGCGCGCTCACGCGACACCGTCCAGCTCGAAGTCCAGCTCGAACCAGACGCTCTTGCCGAGTTTCTGGGGGTCGACGCCCCAGCGGTCGGTGAGGCCGTCGACGAGCTGGAGGCCTCGTCCGGTCTCGGCGAGGGCGGAGGGCGTTCGCTGTTCGGGGAAGGCGGAGGAGCGGTCGGCGACGGTGACGCGGAGGGTGTTGTCGAGGATGAGGATGAGGACGACGGGGGAGGTCGTCTCGCCGTGACGCCAGGCGTTGACGATGAGTTCGGCGAGGGCGAGTTCGGCGTCGACGATGACGGAGGACGGCCAGCCGGCGCGGGTCATGGCGTCGCGCAGGGTCTCGCGGGAGAGGGTGAGGGAGGGGGAGTTGAGGTTGGGGTTACACACGGGAATCTCCCTGAGGGGTAAGGGGATACGCCGAGCGGGCTGCGATGCGGGGCAGCGTTACTGACGCCCGTTCGGTGATCGGTGCATCACAGACTGTAGGGCATCGGTGGTACATGTTGGGGTACTTCTACCCCCACACTTCACTCGATCGATGGATTGCTGGACCCTTCAAGGGGTCGCGATGGATGCTTGGGGGCATGCCACCACGAACCACCCCGTCAGCCAGGCAGGAACGAGTAGGCACCGAGCTGCGGAAGATGCGCGACTGCGCAGGCCGCACGACCGCCGAAGCTGCCGCGCTGTTCGGGTTTGCGCGAACGAAGATCACCCAGATCGAGAAGGGGAACTACCCGGTCACCGCTGAGCGGGTGCGGATGCTCGCCTCCGAGTTCCAGGAGAGCGACACCGCCTTCATCGAGGCGCTCGGGGCCATGGCCGAGGAACGCCACAAGGGTTGGTGGGAGGACTACCGAGGTTCCGTGCCGGTCGGCTTCCTCGACATTGCCGAGATGGAGTACTTCGCCAACGGAATGCGCACGTACCAGGTTTCGCATGTTCCTGGCGCTATGCAGACGGAAGGGTACGGGAGAGCCATATTCAACGATCTCTACCCGCCACTCCCACCGCGCCTCCTCGAAGCCCGCCTTGAGCATCGGCTCCAGCGCTCGACGCTACTGATGCGCGAAGGAGGCCGACCGTACTCGGCGTTGGTCCACGAAGCCGCCCTGCGCATGTTGTTCGGTGGTCGCGATGCCGCAAAGCACCAGTTGGACAAGCTGCTTGAGTTCTCGGAGCTGCCGCACGTCACGCTCCGAGTAGTCAGCTTCAGCTCCAATGGGTTCATCGGCGCAGGCCAAGGAGTCTTCTACGCGAAAGGGCCAGTTCCCCGCCTTGACACTGTCCAACTCGACGCAGTTGGCGGACCGGCGTTCCTGCATGAGCAGAAGCACTTGGAGAACTACCGCCACATCATCGACACGATGACCACACGCTCTCTCACCGAGAGCCAGTCTCGTGACGTCATCAGGCTTATCAAGAAAGAGATCTAAGCCATGAAAACCATACGCTGGAAGCGCCCTGATGCTTGCGCGGACGCCAACGCCTGCCCCGAGGTGGCCATCACTTCCGACACCGTTTACATCCGCAGCAGTCTCCTGCCCGACGCCGTCGCCCACCTCACCACCGACGAATGGCGCGACCTCCTCACCGCCATCCGCGCCGGGGAGTTCGACCTCTGACCCCCGCTGCTGGGCGGGCCGTTCAAGCAACGGCCCGCCCAGCCGACGGCCGCCTACACCGCCTTGGCCGTCGCCCGGACGCCGAAGTGCACGTACCTGGTTCCGTCCTCCAGCGCGTAGAACACCACCGGTATCCACGCGTCCTTCTCGTTCCGCCGCCCCGCGAACACCGTCTTCTCCGGCGTGTGCGACACCGGCGTCAGCTCCCACACCAGCGGATCGAACGTCCCCTTCAGCCCGTCCGCCCCCTCGTACGTCAGACGCAGCGTCCCCTCGCCCTCACCCCCGGCGATGGTCATCAGGAACCCCTCGCGCTTGTACCTCCCGAGGAACGCCCCGGTCTCCACCGCCACCGGCTCCACAGGCGGCGCGAACCCGGGCATCGTCACCCCGGCCAGTTCAGCCGACAACTCCCGGCACAGCGCCTCGAACACCTTGGGCGCAGCCCCGCCGCCGTTCGTCAGCAGCACCACCGCGAGGCCCTTCTCCGGCATCGCCCGCAGGTACGCCAGCTGCCCGAACGTGCTGCCGTCGTGCCCGAACCCCCGCACGCCGTCCCACTCGAACAGGCCCCAGCCCAGCCCCCAGTGACCCCCGAGGAACCACTGGTCGGGCATCTCGACCTCGCGGTTGAGCATCGCCTCGACCACCGCACCCGGAAGCACCCGGGTACCGTCCGGCGCGACGCCACCGTCCACGAAGAGCCGGGCGAACCGCGCCACATCGGCAGCGGTCGCGCAGATCCCGCCGTACGGGCCGGCCGAACGCGGCAGCATGTTCCACAGCGGCGTGGGCACCGGCTCCTCCCCCGGGTCCCCCATGTGCCCCATCGCCGCCCGGAAGCGCAGCACCTCCTCGGGCAGGGTCATGGTGTGCTCCAGCCCGAGCGGCGCCACCAGCAGTTCCTTGAGCGCCTCGTCCCACGTCCCGCCCGTCACCACCTCGACGATCCGGCCGAGCACGTTGTACGCGGTGCTGGAGTACGACACCGTGGCGCCGGGCGGGTTGGTCAGGCCGACGTCCCGCGCTCCCTCGATGTAGCGGGCCAGGCAGTCGTCGCCGCGGCCGGTGTCGTTGACGTAGTCGCCCTCGATGCCGCTGGTGTGGTTGAGCAGTTGACGCGGCGTGATGGTCCGGCCGGCCTCGGCGTCGGCCACCGCGAACCCGGGCAGGACGTCGACGACCGGCGCGTCGAGGTCCAGCTTCCCGGCCTCGGCGAGCAGCACCACCATCGCGGCGGTGTAGCCCTTGCTGACGGAACCGATCTGGAACACGGAGTCCGTACTCACCGCGACGCCGGTGCCCGTGTGCAGGATGCCGGAGGCCACGTCGTGGATCTCGCCGTCGGCGAGCACGGCCAGGACGGCGCCGGGGATGCGGTGGGCGGTGAGGAGTTCGTCGAGCCGGCCCTGCCAGCGGGCGGCGTCGAACGTCGCGGCGTCCTCGGCCACGCCCAGCGCGCGGTTGACGGTGCGGGTGACGTCCCGGTCGGTCTGTTCCAGGATCCTCGCCACCTCCTGGTCGACGACCTTGGACACTTCACGGCGCAGGTTTTCCGACATGTGCTCTCTTTCGCGATCACAGTGGGCGGATGCGACGGGGGTGGGCGCGGCCATCGAGTGTGGAAGCGTCCCCGGGCGACCGGCGACCGGCGACCGCTGGCCTGCGGGCCCGGTCGGCTCGCGGCGTACCGCGTGTCCGGCCCCCCTCGACCCCGGTTCCGAGCCACGCCCCCCCGGCGCGGTCCGATGTTGCCGATCATGACACTAGCGCTCCTCCGCCCATTTTCAAACGTCGTTTGAAATTCGCCCCGACCGCAGCACCACCCCCCGTGTGACCCAGGTCACCCCGCACGGAAAACCCTCCGCTCCGGCCGGGCGTCTAGCAGGTGTGAAACGGGTTGGGGCGGCACCGCCGCAGGAACTGGACGAGGAGCGCCTCCTACGACGGGTGGCCCGGGGCGACCGGGCCGCCTTCGAGGAGCTGTACCGCCGCACGTCGCCGTGGCTGGCGGTGCGGCTGCAGCGCCGCTGCGCCGACCAGCAGATCGTCGCCGAGGTCATGCAGGAGACGTACCTGGCGGTGTGGCGGGCGGCGGGCTCCTTCGCCGGGAGCCGGACCGGGGGAACGGCCGTCGGCTGGCTGTGGACGATCGCGGCCCGCCGCCTCGTCGACGCGTTCCGGCGCCGGGCCCACCACGCGGAGCCGCCGCCCGCCGCCGCTCCGCACCCCGTGGCGCCCGCCGCCGAGGAGGAGGCGCTGGTGGCCACCGTCGGCGGCGACGTCGGGGACGCGCTGCGGCGCCTCGCCCCGGAGCTCAGGGAGGTACTGCAGGCCATGGTGCTCGACGGACTGTCCGTCCGGGAGACCGCCGTTGTGCTCGGACTGCCCGAGGGAACGGTCAAGACCCGCGCCCGCCGGGCCCGGATCGCGATGCGGGAGGCGCTCGCATGAACGTGGAACACGCGTCGGCACGGCTCATCGACGGGTACGCGCGCGGCGACACGAACCTCGTCGCGGACGAGGTGTGGGCCCTGGAGGCCCACCTGGAGGGGTGCCGGGTCTGCCGTGACCGGCTGTCGGCCGCCGTCATGACCGAGGCGCCCGCCGTGGCGGCGCTGACCGAGGCCGTCTGGTCCGAGCTCGAACCCGAACTGGCCGCGGCCACCCCGGCGGCGGCGCGGCGGCGCCGGTCGCCGCTGTCGCGGCTGTCCGCGTGGGCGACGCCCGCCATGGCGCCGTGGCTGGCCATGGTCCTGGCCGTGACGCTGCTCGCCCTGCTGCTGGACCTGACGGAACTCGGCTCCGGCCGGGTGTCCCTGATGCTGCTGCTCGCCCCCGTCCTGCCCGTGGGCGGCGTGGCGGCCTCGTGGTCGCGCGACCTGGACCCGGCGTACGAACTGACGGCCTCCACGCCGAGGGCGGGGCTGCAGCTGGTGCTGCGGCGCACCGCCGCCGTGCTCGCCGTGGTGATCCCCACGCTGCTGGCGGGGGGCTGGGCGACGGGGGTGACGGCCGCGCAGTGGCTGCTGCCCTGCCTGGCCTTCACCTCGATGACCCTGGCGCTCGGCGGGGTGATCGGCGTGACCCGCGCCGCCGTCGCCCTGCTGGTCGCGTGGACCGCGCTGGTGGTGGTGCCGACCCTGGCCACCAGCCGTACGGCCGTCGCCCTGCAGACCGACGGCCTGCCGGTGTGGGGGCTGATCCTCGCGCTCGGCGTCGCCGTCGTGATCGCCCGCCGGGGCGCCTACACCGTGCTGGGAGCCCACCGGTGAACCCCCCGGACCCCGGCCCCCCGAACTCCCCGAACCCCCGAGAGAAGAGGACGCGCATGACGCCCGCAGTGAGCAGGGCCGACATCGCCCCCACGGCCTACGCCTGGGAGATCCAGGCGACCGGGCTGAAGGTCAGGGTCGGCAGGAACCGGATGGCCGTCGACGGGCTCGACCTGTCGCTGGGCACCGGCGTCCACGGTCTGCTCGGTCCCAACGGGGCGGGCAAGACCAGCCTCATCCGGGCCCTGGCCACCGTGCTGCGCCCCGCCGGCGGCGAGCTGGAGCTGCTCGGGGAGTCCACGGGCGGACTGGGCGAGCACCGCGCGCTGCGCCGCCGGATCGGCTACCTGCCGCAGGAGTTCGGCTACTACAAGCGCTTCACCGTGCGCGAGTTCGTCGAGTACATGGCCTGGCTGAAGGAGGTGCCCGCGTCGGACATCCCCGCGGCGGTGCAGCGCGCCGTGGACCGGGTCGGCTTGGCCGACCGCGCCGACGACCGGATGAAGACCCTGTCGGGCGGGATGGTGCGACGGGTCGGCATCGCCCAGGCGATCGTCAACGACCCGGCGATCCTGCTGCTGGACGAGCCGACGGTCGGCCTGGATCCGGCGCAGCGGCTGCGCTTCCGGGAACTGCTCCAGGAGTTGGGGACGGACACCTGCGTGGTCGTCTCGACCCACCTGGTGGAGGACGTGGCCGCCGCCTGCACCGACGTGGTGCTCTTCGCCGAGGGGCGGCTGGTCTTCCAGGGCACCCCGGACGAGCTGGCCGCGGCCGGCGGCCCGGAGCACGTGGGCGACAGCCCGCTGGAACGCGGCTACTCGGCGCTGCTGATCGACCCCGCACGGACGAGGGGCGCCTGGTGAACCTCCGCATCCTGCGCATCGAGCTGAAACGCTCCGTCGCCCCGTGGGCCGGCGCCGTCGTCCTGGTGACCGCGCTCGCCTACCTGTACCTCGTGTCCGGACCGTGGTGGCGGGGCACCGCGCTGTGGACGGCCCAGTGGACCTCCATGGCGCTGTGGACCCGGTACCTGCTGGCCTTCGTCTGGCCGCTCGCCGTGGGACTCGGGGCGCTCCAGGGGCTGCGCGACCCCCGCTCGAAGATGTCCGAGCTGCTCTCCAGCACCCCGCGGCCCGCACGGCACCGCGCAGCCGTCCTGGCGGGCGCGACGGCGTTGACCCTGGTCTCGGCCTTCGCGCTGCTCGTCCTCCAGGGCGCGGTGCAGGTGCTCGCCGGCGACGCCTCGTACGCCTCGCTCGGCTGGCTGCCCATCTCGCTGGTGGGGGCGCTCGCGCTGGCCGCGGGGGCAGTCCTGGGCATGGGGGTCGCGCGGGCCCTGCCCTCCGCCCTCACCCCGCCCGCCCTGGCCGTGGGCGCCTTCGTGTTCAGCAGCCTCCTGCGGCAGAGCGCGGACGACACGGTGCCGACCTCGTTCGCGGTGCCGAACCGTTACTCGCTGCTGGCTCCGGCGACGGCGGAGGTGCGCCAGACGCTCCTCACGCTCTCCGCCCCCGTACACGTCGGGCAGGCGCTCTGGCTGCTCGGCATGGTCGCGACGGGCCTCGCGCTGCTGGCCGCCGCCACCCCGCGGGCCCGACTGCTCGCCCTCACCCCCCTGTTGGTCGGCGGGGCCGTCGCCGTGCTCGTGTTCCCGGTGAGCCCCCGCGGTGCGTACATCGTCGACCGGGCCGCGGCGGCACAGGTGTGCGACGGCGCGGTGTGCGTGACGGCGGCTCAGCGGGCGCGGCTCACCGAGCTGGCCGGTCCCGGCAAGGAGGCGCTGCGCCTGCTGCACGACGCCCTGGGCGACCAGGCGCCCGCCGCCATCCACGGGACCACCGCCCCGCGGGCACGGGACGCCGAGACGGAGCGGTCGCGCGACTTCGTGCTCGTCGACCCCGACGACGTGGTGATCGGCGCCGCCGGGGGCGAGCAGCTGACCCGGGCCCTGGTCGGCCAGGGCATGGCCCCGGTGTGCCACCCCCGCAGCGACACCGACCTCGGCTCGGCGGAGGAGGAGGCCGCCCGGAGCATCGGGGCCGCCTGGGTCCTCGGCGGGGACCTCCGGCCGCTCGACGGGAGCAGGTTCGCCGCCAACGACCTGACCGTGGCCCGCCCGGCGTGGGAGACGTTCATCGCGCTGCCGCAGCCGGAGCAGCGCCGGCGGATCGGTGCCATGCACGCCGCCGCGCTCTCCTGCGCGGACCCGCTCACCGCGCTGGTCGGCGGTGCGTCCCGGTGAGGTGGCTGACGCTGTACGCGCGTTCGCGGCAGGCGCCCTCCTCGCTCGCCGTGGTGGTGATCAGCGCGGTGGCGGTGTGGGCACTCGCCCGGATCAGCGGCGGCGACCCGGGAGATCCGTGGCTGTCCACGCTCGTCCTCTTCGCGGGGGCGACGGCGGTCTCGGTCGGACTCGGTGGGCAGGACCTCGCGTTGGACCGGACGGCCGCGATCCGCTGGACGCTCCGCAGGGCGGCGCACGTGCTGCTCGGCGGCGTGCTCATCGGCGCGGTGCTGCTGGCGGTGCAGACGATGGGCGAGCAGTCGGCCCCCGCCTCCTTCGTCGTGCGCAACAGCGCGGGGCTGATGGGACTCGCCGCCATCGGGGCGGCCTGGTTCGGGGCGCAGTACGCGTGGATCCTGCCGTTCGCGTGGCTGTCGTTCTCCTTCTTCGTCCCGGCCACGACCAACACGGCGACGCAGGTGCTGGCCTGGATGATGCTGCCGCCCGGCACGGCGGCCGGCACCTGGACGGCCCTCGCCCTGGCCGTCCTGGGCACGGTGGTCTACAGCGTCGGGGGCCCGAGGCGTTAGCGACGGCCGTGCTGTCCCGGTCCCGTGATCGTGGCGTGATCGTGGCGTGATCTCAGCCCTAGACGTATCCGACAATCACACTTCGGCCATTCCGATAACGGCTTGATCCGATCGCTTTCAGGGATTCCGGACGCGGACCGGTTTCCCGCCGTCGACGGCGGGGGTAGTGGCGAGGTGTTCGTGCTCCGCCCGCCTCCAAGTCCTGGGCGGAGGCGGATCGTTGAATTCCGAAAATCATTTCTTCTCCATCATTGTGAAGGGCAGGATTCGCATGAAGAGGATCGTCCGGAACGCACTCGTGACCGTCGCCGCCGCCGGAGCGCTCGGCGTCGCCGTCGCCCCGGCCGCGATGGCCGCCGAACAGGCCCAGCCGCTGGCCGGCGTGCAGGCGCAGCTCCGCAACCCGAAGACGGTCAAGGCCGACGCGTACAACCAGGCCCGCAGCATCCTGGCCAAGGCCGGCAGCCAGTCGGCCGCCAAGTCCCACCCGATCCACGGCAAGAACGACGTCCCGGTCTCCTACGGGACGAGCCTCCTCGCCGGCTCCCGGGACGAGTTCCGGGCCGCGGACAAGAATCTCCCCGAGAAGGAGAAGAAGTCCGGCATGTCCCACGACCACTACAACGCCATCCACAACGCGGCCAAGACCATGGGCATCGACACGTGGTGACGCACGGCACCAGCGCCGCCTGACAACGGCGGGCCCGGACAGCCCAGTGGCCCGGGCGGACATCGCTGTCCGCCCGGGCCCTGCTACCGGCCGTACCCCCGTCACCGCCGGTAGAAGACGCTCCTCGACCAGAAGAAGCCGAGCAGCGTCAGCCCGGTGCACCACGCCAGCGCGCTCCACGCGCTGTTGCCGATCGGAGTGCCCATCATCAGCCCGCGCAGGGTCTCGATGATCGGCGTGAACGGCTGGTACTCGGCGAACCAGCGCAGGGCGGTCGGCATCGAGTCGGTCGGGACGATGGCGCTGCCGATGAAGGGCAGGAACTGCAGCGGCATCGGCATGTTGCTGGCGCTCTCGACGGTCTTGGCCACCAGACCGATGCCGGCCGAGATCCAGGTCAGCGCCAGGGCGACGAACACCAGCAGTCCGGCGGCGGCCAGCCACTCCACCGGCCCGGCGGTGGGCCGGAAGCCCATGGCGAGGGCCGCGCCGATCACCAGGACCAGCCCGATCACGGTCTGTATCAGGCTGCCGACCACGTGCCCCGCGAGGAACGCCGAGCGCGAGATCGCCATCGTGCGGAAGCGGTTGACGATCCCTTCCGTCATGTCGGTGCAGACCCCGATCGCCGTGACCAGCGATCCCGAGATGGCCGCCATCAGCACGATGCCGGGCGCCACGTAGTCGATGTAGCTGCCGCCTCCGATGCCCGCACCGAGTGTGCTGCCGTAGGCGTAGTTGAACAGCAGCAGCATCATCACGGGCATCACCACGACCGCGAAGGTCAGGGACGGGTACCGCAGCGCGTGCTTGAGGTTCCGGCGCAGCATGGTCAGCGAATCGCCGACCACGTAGGTCGTCGCACTCATCGGGCTCCCTCTCCGGTCAGTGTGAGGAACACGTCGTCCAGATCGGCCGTCTCCACGACCAGCGACTCGGCCCGCACGGAGGCGTTGTCCAGCGCGTCCAGCACGGCCTTGACGGTGAGGACGGAGTTGTCCCCCGGGATGTCGAGCCGCAGCGCCTCCGGGTCGACCGTCGCGTAGTCGAACAGCCCGGCGGCGACGCCCAGGTGCGCCGCGTCCGCGAACTGGAGCCGGATCCGCCCGCCGGGGACGATCCGCTTCAACTCCTCCGCCGTGCCCTCGGCGACGATCCGCCCGCCGTCCAGGACGGCGATCCGGTCGGCGAGTTCGTCGGCCTCCTCCAGGTACTGGGTGGTGAGGAAGATCGTCACCCCGTGGTCGGCGACCAGCCCCCGGATGATCTCCCACATCGTCCGTCGGCTGCGCGGGTCCAGCCCGGTGGTCGGCTCGTCGAGGAAGATCACCCGCGGATCACCGACCAGCGTCATCGCCAGGTCGAGCTTGCGCCGCATGCCGCCCGAGAAGGTGACGACCGGCTTGCGCGCCGCCTCCGTGAGGTCGAAGCGCCGCAGCAGCTCCTCCGCCCGCCTCCGCCCCTCCCGACGGCGGAGGTGATTGAGGTCCGCCATGAGCATCAGGTTCTCCTCGGCGGTGAGCAGGTTGTCCACCGCCGAGAACTGCCCGGTGACACCGATCGCCGCCCGTACCTGGTCGGCCTGGTGGACCACGTCGTGCCCGGCCACCCGGGCCACCCCGCCGTCGGCCGGGATCAGGGTGGAGAGGATCTGCACGGTGGTGGTCTTGCCGGCGCCGTTCGGCCCGAGCAGGGCGAACACGCTACCCGCCGGGATCTCCAGGTCGATGCCGTTCAGCACGGCCTTGTCGCCGTAGGACTTGGTCAGTCCGACCGCCGAGATCGCCGCCATCACGCCCTCCGGATGACGACGTTGCCGACCTGGGTCTGGCCGCGGACCTCGACCGTCTCCCGGGCGTCGCCCGGGCCCTCCGACGCGCCGAGGGAGTTGCGGACGCCGCCGAACTTGCTGTGCACGTCGAGCCAGGCCGCCGTGCCCTCCGCGATGCCGACCTCCAGGTCCCCCACGGCGGTCTGCAGGGTGACCTTGCCGCGGACCACCCGGCCGAGCCGGATGTGGCCGTTCGCCGACTTGGCGTCCACGCCCGCCCCGGCGAGGCCGACGTGGATCCGTCCGTTGGAGGCGTTGGCCTTCAGCTCGCCCTGCACCTCGTCGATCTCGGTGTCGCCGTTGCTGTTCTTGACCGTCAGCTCGCCCGCGACGGTGCCGATCTCGATCCGGCCGCAGCCGGACACCTCGGCGTCCCCGGCGATCGTGCCGACCCGGATGTCCCCCTGGTCGGTCTTGAGTCGCACGCTCTCGGCCCGGTCGAGCTGGATCCGGCCGAGGGAGGTCTTCAGCCGGCAGTCTCCCAGCGGGCCCTCGGTGACGAAGTCCGCCATCGGGGAGTCGGCGTGCACCTCGGAGCCGGACGGCAGCTCGATCAGGATCTCGATCGAGCCCTTCTTGCTGGAGAACACCGTGCGCTGCTTGGGACCCTTGAGGGTGAGCCGACCTCCGGAGTAGTCGACCTCGGTCAGCTCGGCGGCCTTGACGTCCGCCTCCCTGGCCGCGTTGGCGGGCCGGACCTCGATCACGGCGTCGGCGCGCTTGCTCGCCTTGATCCACACCGAGCCGATTTCGAACTCCAGGGCGGCGGAGATCGGTCCGCCGGTCTCGTACGTAGGCATGGCTGTCCCGTCCTCTTGACTCTCGTGAGTGTTCCCGCTGGTCGGAGCGGGGGTGACGTTGAAGGTGCAGAAGGTTCAGATGGTGCGGAAGCGCTAGTGGACCCAGCCGGTGAAGCCCTGGCCACCGACGCCGCGCGAGGTGCGGGTGCCGAGGTCGGCGGCCGAGCGGACGACCGGCTGACCGCCCTCCAGTGCGCCGGCGACGGCCCGGACCAGCCAGGTGTTGAGGGAGAGGCCCTCCTGTCCGGCGGCCTCCTCGGCCCGGGCCTTGAGGTTCGCGGGCAGGCGCAGGTTGATCCGGGCGGTGCCCGTCTCGTCCGACTCCGGCACCACGGGCGGTGCCACCGGCGCCATCGGTGGTGCCATCGGCGGCACCACGGGCGACACCTCGCCGTGGAAGGCGTCGGAGCCGGGCGGTACGGTCACCACGAACTCCGGGTCGAGCCCGCGCAGGCGCACGTCCACCGAGCCCGGGGCGAGGTCACGGGTGACTTCGCCCATGGCGGCCGAGAGCGCGTTGAGCAGGGTGAGCCGCACGGCCGACTCCAGCGGGAGCGTGAGCCGCTCGGCCAGCGCGCGGGCTTCGTCCCCGCCCGTGCCTGCGGCCACCGCGAGCTCGTTCCGAAGGTTTTCGACGTACGGCGTGAGGTCCATGGCTTAAGCATGGCACAGCCGTGGTGCCATGTCGAGCCATAAGTGGCACCACTTTGGCGTCACGGCTCGGAGTGCCGTGGCGCCAACGCGAAACCGCCCCGCCGGCCGAGGCCGACGGGGCGGTTCGCCAGGAGGGGTCAGGCCTGCCAGCCCGCCAGGTACGTGTCGATCTCGCCCACCAGCCGGGCCTTGCCGGCCACGTCCAGGAAGGACGCCTCGACCGCGTTGCGCGCCAGCGCCGCCACCCCGGCCTCGTCCAGGTCCAGCAGCCGCGCGGCGACCGCGTACTCGGTGTTGAGGTCGGTGCCGAACATCGGCGGGTCGTCGCTGTTGATCGTGACCAGCAGCCCGGCGTCCACCATCCGCTTGATCGGGTGCTCCTCGATCCGCTCCACCGCCCGGGTGGCGATGTTGGAGGTCGGGCAGACCTCCAGCGGGATCCGGTGCTCGCCCAGGTACTCCAGCAGCGCCGGGTCCTGCACCGACTGCGTGCCGTGCCCGATGCGCTCGGCGCCGAGCACCCGGATCGCGTCCCAGACCGTCTCCGGCCCGGTGGTCTCGCCCGCGTGCGGGACGCTGCGCAGGCCGGCCGCCCGCGCCCGGTCGAAGTACGGCTTGAACTGCGGGCGCGGCACGCCGATCTCCGGACCGCCCAGGCCGAAGCTGACCAGGCCCTCGGGGGCCAGGTCGACGGCGAGCCGGGCGGTCTCCTCGGCGGCCTCCAGACCGGCCTCGCCGGGGATGTCGAAGCACCAGCGCAGGACGACCCCGAGCTCCTTCTCGGCCCGCAGCCGGGCGTCCTCGATCGCCTCCATGAAGGCGACGTCCGGGATGCCCCGCTTGACCGAGGAGTACGGGGTGAGGGTCAGCTCGGCGTACCGGATGTTCTGGCGCGCCATGTCCTCGGCCACGCCGTAGGTGAGCGCGCGGACGTCCTCGGCGTCGCGGATCAGGTCCACGACGCTCAGGTAGACCTCGATGAAGTGGGCGAAGTCGGTGAAGGTGAAGTACTCGGCGAGCGCCGCCGGGTCGGTCGGCACCTTCGACTGGCCGCGGTGGCGGGCGGCCAGCTCGGCGACGATGCGCGGCGAGGCCGAGCCCACGTGGTGGACGTGCAGCTCCGCCTTGGGCATCCCGGCGATGAACGCCTCGATGCCCCCGGTACCAGTGGGGTTTCCGATCCGACTTCCGTCCGGCTGGACCACGGTGGTTCCCTCTTCCTTCTACGCGCGTCTCGACGATGTCGGCCAAGAATAGGCCGAAGCGGGGATCACCCGCCGAGGGCGACCGCGACGGTGTGGATGAGCAGCCCGGCCAGGGCGCCGACCACGGTGCCGTTGATCCGGATGAACTGCAGGTCACGGCCCACGTTGGCCTCGATCTTCCGGGAGGCGTCGTCGGCGTCCCAGCCCGCCACCGTCTCGGAGATCAGCGAGGTGATCTCGGTGCGGTAGGTGTCCACCAGGTACTGCGCGGCGTCCTGGAGCCAGCCGTCCACCTTGGCCTGGAGCTTGGCGTCGGTCGCCAGGCGCGCGCCGAAGCCGCCCACGCCGTCGCGGATGCGCCGGCGCAGTTCGCTGTCCTCGTCCTCGGCCGCGTTGAGCACCAGGGTGCGGACGGCCGCCCAGGTGGAGGCGATCAGGTCCTGCACCTCGGGCCGGGCCAGCAGCTCCACCTTGGCCCGCTCGACCCGGGCGATGGTCTCCGGGTCGGTCTGCAGCTCGGTCGCGAAGTCGGCGAGGAAGTTGTCGATGGCGCCGCGGGCCGGGTGGTCCGGATCGTCCCGGATGTCGGTGACGAACCGCATCAGTTCCTTGTAGACCCGCTCGCCGACCTGGTGGTCGATGAACTTGGGCGTCCAGCCGGGGGTCTTCTGGCTGACCCGTCGGACCACCTCCTCGTGGTTGGTGGTCAGCCAGCCGTGCGCCCGGACGGCCACCAGGTCCACCATGCCGTGGTGCCCGCCGTCGGCGACCACCTTGCCCAGCATCCGGCCCATCGGCTCGGCTACCGAGGTCGCCGCCGCCCGCCTGGTCACCGCCTCGGCGACGACCGCCTGCACGTCGTCGTCCCGGAGCACCGCGAGCACCCCGCGCAGCGCCGCCGAGGCCTCCTTGGTGACCCGCTCGGCGCTGCCCGGCGCGGCCAGCCACTCCCCCAGCCGCCGGGCGATGCCGAGCGAGGCGAGGCGGCCGCGCACCACGTGGCCGGAGAGGAAGTTCTCGCCGACGAACTCGCCGAGCGAGCGCCCGAAGGCGTCCTTCTTGGTCGGGATGATCGCGGTGTGCGGGATCGGCAGGCCGAACGGGCGGCGGAACAGCGCGGTCACCGCGAACCAGTCGGCCAGCGCGCCGACCATGCCCGCCTCGGCGGCCGCCGCCACGTACCCGGCCCAGGCGCCGGCGCCGGCCGCCTTGGCCCAGGTGGCGAGGGCGAAGACCAGGGACGCGAAGGCCAGCAGGCCGGTCGCGATGGTCTTCATCCGGCGGACGCCACGTCTCTTCTGCTCGTCGGCGGCGGTGAACCGGACCCCGGGGCCCGTACCGCTGAAGGCTTCGTCACTCACCCCGCCAGTCTGCCCGTTGCCCGGCGCGGGCGAGGGCGCGCCCCGCGATCACGCGCCGGGAGCGCGCCCGGTCACGCCCCGTTCCACCCGGCGCGCCGCCCTCTCAAGCCCCCTTGCGCTCCCCTCACGCCCCGCCCAGCACGATCCGCCGCACCCCCGCGACCACACAGACGTCCAGGCTCATCCCCGGCCTCCGTTCACCGTGTTGGCCAGCCGGCGCCAGGCCGGATAGCGCCGCCGCAGCCCGCGCCGCAGCTGCGCCGGCACGGCGCCGCGCCACAGCTGCTGGGCCAGGTTGAGCGGCGGGACCCCCGCCGGCAGCGGCTCCGGCTCCTCGTGCAGCAGGAAGACCTCGTCCGCCAGCCCCAGCCGGGCGTCCCGGAACGCCGGGTAGCCCGCGTAGTGCCGCCGCCCGTCCACGACCACCGGCGGGTCGCCGTGCGCGGCCTCGTACCGGATCAGGTCGCGCAGCGCCTCCGGCCGCACGGCGGCGGCGAGTTCGAGCCGCAGCCGCTCGGCGACCGGCAGCCGCGGGTAGACCGCGCGGGCGCCGAAGCGCTCGACCAGGCGGCCGACCTCGGCGCACACCTGATGCTGGACGGCGTCGTCCAGCAGCAGGAAGTCGTCCTGGAGCAGCCGCGGCACGTCCCGGGCGAAGCTGCGGGCCCGGATCGCGTCCAACTCCTCGCCGGGCTCGGCCAGATCGGCGGCGACCTGCTGCAGCGCCGCGATCCCGCGCAGCCGGTCCAGCACCCCGGCCCGCTGGGTGACGTTGCCCCGGTCCTCGCGCAGCACCAGGAAGTAGCAGTCGTAGTCGGCGAGGACGGACACCCGGGCCGCCCGCAGGCAGGCCTCCAGGGTGAACGGCTGATCCGAGAAGACCTTCAACTCCTCGTCGCGGCGCAGCCCGTGGCACCGGATGAGGTCCAGCCGGAACAGCTTGGTGTCGGCCAGCGCCCAGGCCAGCGCCGAGTCGGTGAAGCCGACGGACTCCGCGTCGGCGTGGAAGATCCCCTGCGGCACCAGCCGCCCGTTCACCCCCACCTGCTTGGGCACCAACACGTCCGACCCCCAGGCGTCGGCCGCCGCGACCAGCCGCTCCAGCGCCTCGGCGCCGAGCCAGTCGTCCGCGCCGAGGAAGAGCACGTAGCGGCCGCGGGCCAGCGCCACGCCCCGGTTGGTGGGGGCCGCCGGGCCGCCCGAGTTGGGCTGGTGCACCACCCGGAACAGACCGGGGTGGCGGGCGGCGTAGTCGTCCAGTACGGCCTCGCCGCCGTCCGTGGAGCCGTCGTCGACGACCACCACCTCAAGGCGCCCGGGCGCCAGGGTCTGCCCGACCAGCGAGTCCAGGCAGGCGGTGAGGTAGGGCAGGGTGTTGTAGACCGCGACCACCACGGTCACATCGGGTCCGGCCATCGAGAAACGCTGCCCTCCGGTGTGCGGTTCGCCGAGCGATGCACCATCAACTCGGCCACCCGCCGGGGAGTCACGTGCCCTCCCCGGACGGGTGGCCGCGGCCGACCGGAGGTACGGCGGTCGAACGTTCGGATGAGTCAGGCGGGAGGTACCCGCCAGGCGTCAGCCGATCGCCACCTCCGCGTACATCCGCGCGATCACGTCCTCGATCGCCGGCTCGCGTACCGACAGGTCCACCAGCGGGTAGCGCGCGGCCACCGCCGCCACGATCGGCGCCGCGCTCTGCTGCGCCGGGAAGGCCAGCCACTGGCGCGGCCCCTCGACCTTCACCACCCGGGCGCCGGCCACCTCGATCGCGGGCCGGGCCTCGGCCAGGTCGACCACCAGGGTGCGCTCGCTGCGCCCGGTGGCGTGCAGCCCGTCCAGCCCACCGTCGTAGACGACCCGGCCGTGGTCGATCACCATGACCCGGCCGCAGAGCTGCTCGATGTCGGTCAGGTCGTGGGTGGTGAGCAGCACGGTGGTGCCCCGGTCCTGGTTCACCTCGCGCAGGAACTCCCGCACCTTCCCCTTGCTGACCACGTCCAGGCCGATGGTCGGCTCGTCCAGGTAGAGCACCTGCGGGTCGTGCAGCAGCGCCGCCGCGAGGTCGCCGCGCATCCGCTGGCCGAGCGAGAGCTGCCGGACGGGGGTGTCCAGCAGTCCTTCCAGGTCGAGCAGTTCGACGCAGCGGCCGAGGTTCTCGCGATATCGCCGGTCGGGGATGCGGTAGATCCGGCGGGCGAGCTCGAAGGAGTCGCGCAGCGGCAGGTCCCACCAGAGGGTGGTGCGCTGGCCGAAGACGACGCCGATCCGGCGGGCCAGCGCGACGCGTTCGCGGGCCGGGTCCACCCCGGCGACGCGCAGCCGCCCGCCGCTGGGCACGAGGATGCCGGTGAGCATCTTGACGGTGGTCGACTTGCCGGCGCCGTTGGGGCCGATGTAGCCGACGCACTCGCCGGCCTCGACGGTGAAGCTCAGCCCGTCCACCGCGCGCACCTCGCGCTTCTCCCGGCTGAACCGGCCGGTGCGGGCCCGCACGGTGAAGGTGCGGCGGACGTCCTCGAGTTCGATCAGTGCCATGGAAGTTCCTTGTGTGGAGGGCGGGTTCAGCTGCCGGTGCCGCGGTAGGCGCGCAGTCCGGCCCGCCAGGCGAGCCCGGCGGCGGCGACGCAGAGCGCGGCGGCGAGCGGGGAGGCGAACTGGAAGGCGGTGGGCAGGCCGAGCGGGTCAGGCCGGCCGAGGATGTGCAGGGCGGGCAGCCAGTTGACGAAGGCCAGCGGGACGCCGAAGACCACGCCGGCCACCAGCTCCTTGGCGAAGATGGTCGGCGGGTAGTGCAGCAGGGTCGCGCCGCCGTAGGTGAAGGAGTTCTGGATCTCCTTGGACTCCCCCCACCAGAACTGCACGGTCGCGCCGCCGACGTAGATCGCGCCGAAGATGACGCTGCCGCAGACCAGCAGGGCGGGCACCAGCAGCACGCGGTCCCAGGTCCAGTGCACGTCCAGGGTGGCCAGCGACCAGGCGAGCACCGCCAGGGCCTGGAGCGGGCGGCCGATCCGGCGCAGCGAGAAGCGTTCGGCGCACAGTTGGGCGAGCGCGGGCGCGGGCCGGATCAGCATGGTGTCCAGCGACCCGTTGACGATCCGCACGCCGAGGCCGTCGACCGAGCCGACCAGCATGTTGGCCACCCCGAGGGCGAAGGTCGCGGTGGCGTAGAGGAAGGCGATCTCCGGCAGGCGCCAGCCGCCGAGCTGGTCGGTGTGCCGGAACATCAGCACCAGCACCACGAAGTCCAGCGAGTGGGTGACCAGGCTGGCCAGCAGGTTCAGCGCGAACGAGGCCCGGTAGGCCATCATCGAGCGCATCCACATCCGGGCGCACAGCCACCAGGAGCGGACCGCCCAGCCGGTCCGGGCGAGCAGGGGCTCAGCCACCCTGCACCACCACCTTGCGGGTCGCCAGCCACTGGGCGCCCCGGCCCGCGGCGAGCAGGGCGACGGCCCAGGCGAGCTGGAAGCCGAGCGCGCCGACCAGGCCGGTGCCGGTCGCGCGCTCCAGGAACACGTCGGTCGGCACCTTCACCAGCGCCGCCCAGGGCAGCACCGGGGCGAGCTCACCGAGCAGGCCGGGGAAGAGCGCGATCGGCAGCAGCATCCCGGAGAAGAACATCGAGACCACCAGCATCACCGAGCGCACCCCCTCCGAGTCGTGCAGCCAGAAGCCGGTGATCGAGACCAGGAAGCGCAGCCCGAAGCTGACCACCACCGCGAGCAGCACCGAGAGCAGGAAGACCGCCCAGGTCACCGGCTGCTCGGGCATCCGGGTGCGGAACACCAGCGCGCCGACCAGCAGCGGCACGGTGCCGCGGACCAGCAGCTGGAAGGCGGCCCGGCCGAGGTCGGTGGCCAGCCACCAGCCCTGGAAGTCGACCGGGCGGTAGAGGTCGACGGCGATGTCCCCGCTGCGGAAGCGGTCCTGGACGTCGTCCTGGAAGCCGCCGCCCCACACCGCGACGGTGACCAGCAGGGCCTGGCTGACCCAGATGTAGGTGACGGCCTGGCTCTGGTCGTAGCCGCCGAGGTTGGGGCGGGCCTGCCAGAGGGCGAGGAAGGAGGAGGCCAGGATGATGCCGAAGACGGTGTTGGTGAAGGTGCCGGCCAGGGTGGCGGCCCGGTAGGTGGAGTAGCGGCGGAAGGCGCCACGGGCGACGGCGGCGTAGAGCCCGAGCGCGGAGGCGAGCCCGGTGGGACCGGGGCCGGGGTCGGGGTCGGGAGGGCGTCCGACCTGCGCCTCCACGGGTGCGGCGTTCAGCATATTGTCTCCTTGTCGACAAATACGGGCAGGCGGATGCCCACAGACGTCCGCGCACGCCGCAGTGGCCCCGACCGGCCGAACCCGGGGGTACCGGGCCGAACGGGCGGAGCTGCCAGAACTGGGTGCGCTATGCGGTTTGCATCTTTCACCGTACCGCCGACGATCAGCCGCCGCACCCCGTTTTTCCCACGCACGCCAACCCCGGACCAACCCCTGAGTGCCCGTCAAATAGCACATAATCGCGGCATGACCCTGAGCACCCGGCGCCAGGCCAAACGAGCCGCCCGCCGCGCGGCCCGCCGCGCCCTCCCCCGCTGGCGCCGGATCCTGCCCACCTGGCGGATCACCCTCGGCACCCTCGCCGCCGTGCTGCTCCTCGCCGTCGGCGCCTTCGCCGCGCTCTACGTCATCGTCCCGGTCCCCGACCCCAACGCCCACGCCGTCGCCCAGAACAACATCTACCTCTACGCCGACGGCACCACCGAGATCGCCCGCACCGGCGCCGTCAACCGCACCGACGTCACCATCGACCAGATCCCGCTGCAGACCCAGCACGCCGTCGTCTCCGCCGAGGACCGCACCTTCTACCGCAACCGCGGCATCGACCTGAAGGGCATGCTCCGGGCCGGCTGGAACACCCTCACCGGCAAGGGCATGCAGGGCGGCTCCACCATCACCCAGCAGTACGTCAAGAACTACTACCTGACGCAGGACAAGACCATCGAGCGCAAGGGCCGCGAACTCTTCATCGCCCTCAAGGTCGACCAGCAGCGCGACAAGCCGGACATCCTCGCCGGCTACCTCAACAGCAGCTACTTCGGCCGCGGCGCCTACGGCATCCAGAGCGCAGCCCACGCCTACTACGGCGTCGACGTCTCCGCCCTCACCCTCGCCCAGGGCGCCTACCTCGCCTCCCTCCTCCAGGCCCCCAGCAGCTACGACGTCAAGACCGCCACCCCCGCCAACCGCGAGAAAGCCATCGCCCGCTGGCACTACACCCTCGACGGCATGGTCCAACTCGGCTTCCTCACCAACGCCGAACGCGCCGCCACCACCTTCCCCGAACCGAACGACCCCCAGCCCGCCACCGGCCTCTCCGGCCAGGCCGGCTACCTCGTCGGCGTCGCCGACGACTACCTCGTCTCCGCCGGCATCATCGACACCGCCACCCTCAAGGCCGGCGGCTGGCGCATCACCACCACCTTCGACAAGCCCAAGCAGGACGCCTTCAGCAAGGCCGTCCAGGACGAGCTCACCGACGAACTCGACCCCCGGACCCGCCCCACCACCGACACCGACGTCCGGGTCGCCGGCGCCTCCGTCGAACCCGCCACCGGCCGCGTCGTCGCCGTCTACGGCGGCCCCGACTACGCCAAGCAGCCCTACAACGACGCCCTGCGCCAGGACAACCAGATCGGCTCCACCTTCAAACCCATCGACCTCGCCGCCGGCCTCATCGCCCAACACACCCTCGACGGAACGCGGATCACCCCCGACACCCGCTACGACGGCACCAGCGAACGCCCCGTCACCGGTGGCCCCACCCCCTACGCGCCGCCCAACGAGGACGACATCGACTACGGCGACATCACCCTGCGCTACGCCATGGTGAAGTCCGTCAACTCCGTGTACGCCCAGGAAGGCGTCGACGCCGGCCTCACCCGCGTCCGCGACACCGCCGTCAAACTCGGCATCCCCGACAACGTCCGCGGCATGGACCCGGCCAACACCTCGATGACCCTCGGCACCGCCACCCCCAGCGCCATCGACCTGGCCGGCGCCTACGCCACCCTCGCCAACCACGGCCAGGCGAACGCCCCGTGGTCCGTCCTCAAACTCGAACGCGTCCACACCGGCGGCGCCGTCGACGTCCCCAAGATGCCCGACCACACCCCCGTCGACGCCATCGACCGCTCCTACGCCGACGCCGTCACCGACGTCCTGCGCGACGTCGTCAGCCCCCGCGGCACCGGCGCCGCCGCCCTCGACCTCGGCCGCCCCGCCGCCGGCAAGACCGGCACCACCGACTCCAACCTCTCCGCCTGGTTCGCCGGCTACACCCCCGAACTCACCACCACCGTCGGCCTGTTCCGCGAGAACCCGAAGACCCACGCCAAGGAACCGCTGACCGGCACCGCCGGACTCACCCGGATCAACGGCGGCGCCTTCCCCACGCAGATCTGGACCGCCTACATGGCCGCCGCCCTCAACGGCACCGCCACCCAGCAGTTCGACCTGCAGACCGACCGCGACACCCCCGCCCCCAGCTACAGCCCGAGCAGCAGCGCCACCAGCACCCCCAGGCCAACCGCCACCACGCCCACCACCACCGCCGCCGAGGAACCCCCCACCAGCGCACCCGCACCCGCGCCCGACACCCCCACCCGCGCCCCCAGCGCGCCGGCCCCCACCGGCGACCCCGTCCCCGGCCCGACCGCCCCCAGCCCGCCGGCACCCCAGCCCACCCCCACCCAGGAGCAGCCCAGCCCCACCGCCCGGCCCACCCACACCCGGCCCACCCACCCGACCGGCACACCCACCACCCCCGCCGCCACCAACCCCCCGGCGGCGTCCACGACACCACCGGCCCATGAGGTACCGGCCCATGAGGTACCGGCCCGGTGAGGTACCGGCCCGGTGAGCTACCGCGCCACCAACTCCCGCTCCAGCGGCGTCCGGAACCGCGGCGTCACCCGCACCTCCCCCAACCAGCCCGCCAACCGCGCCGCCTCCCCCGCGATCGCCGCCTCGGCCTCCGCCCCGACATCACCGAACAGCCGCCACACCACCTCGCCGTCCGGACGCTGCGCCCAGCCGCCCACCACCCGGCCGCACCACCACACCGTCGGCCCGGCATTGCCCGCCCGGTCGAACAGCGCCGGCACGTCCTCCGGCCGCAGGTACCAGTCCCGCCCCCGCCAGCCCATCACCACCGGATCCAGCGCCGGCAGCAGCGCCGCCCACGGCTCCGGCTCCGCCACCGGCCCGGCGTCCCCCGGCAGCACCAGGGCCGCCACCCCGCCCGCCAGCTCCACGTCCTCGGCGCCCACGTCCGACACCGCCCTGCGGGTGTCCCCGAGCGTCCAGCCCGTCCACCACTTCACGTCCTCGACGGTCGCCGGGCCGTACGCGGCCAGCCAGCGCCGCACCACCTCCGCCTTCGCCTCCCGCACCGGCACCTCCGGCCACTGCGGCACCGGCGCCCACGGATAGACGCTGCTCAGCCACGACCCGCGCGGACGGCCCCGCCGCACGTGCCCGTCCGCGGCCAGCAGCCGCAGCAGCCGACTGCCCACGCTCTGCCTGTTCTCGTACGACTTGCCCGCCGACCTCAGCATCGTCTCGCGCAACTCCGGTACGTCGTCGCCGAGTTCCTTCGTCGTCGCCTCGCCGCGCCGGGCCAGGGCGGCCAGCACGGCGCGCTCCGCCCCGGCCAGCCGCGGCTCGTCCCAGCCCTCCGCGTGGTCCCGCAGGTGCTTGAGCAGCGTCGCCCGCTCCTTCGCGGCGATCGCGCGCGCCGTCGACGAGCTCACGTACGGCGCGAAGCCCTCCGTCACCGCGAAGATCGTCCGCCGCATCGACAGCAGCTTCACCAGCGTGACGTCCTCGTAGAGCGCCCGCTCCACCTCCGCCGCCGACGGCTCGGCCAGCCGCGCGCACGCCGACAGGTACACCGTCGCGGCGTCCGAGGCGTGCAGCCCCACCACCGCGTCCGCCACCTGCTCCACCCGCGCCACCCGCGCCGAGGGCGCCAGCAACTGCCGCCGCCCCACCCGGGCCCGCCGCTCACCCTCGCCGATCACCGGCACCCGCCTCGTCATGCCCGGACCCTAGCGCCCGCCACCGACAGTTCAGAGGTCCAAAGGTTCGGAGGTGTTCGGAGGTTTCAGAGATAGAGGCCGGTCGAGCCCTCCGTGTCGCCGAAGCGGGTCGCCGCCACCGCGTGCAGGTCGCGCTCGCGCAGCAGCACGTAGGTCGCGCCGCGGACCTCGACCTCCAGCTTGTCCTCCGGGTCGTAGAGCACCCGGTCACCCGGCTCCACCGAGCGCACGCTCTGGCCCACGGCCACAGCTTCCGCCCACGTGCACCTTTTACTGAGCTCCGCGGTCGCGGGAATGAGGATGCCGCCGGTCGAGCGGCGCTCGCCCTCGCCGCCCTCGATCCGCACCAGCACGCGGTCGTGCAGCATCCTGATCGGCAGCTTCTCGCCCAGCCGGTCGTGCCGCGACGCCTCGTACTCGGGTGCGGCGGAGGCGGGCTGCGGGGTCGGTTCGTCGTTCGTACTCACGATCCCGAAGGTACCGCCCCCGGGCGCGGAGCGTGACGCTGGGCCGGTGTGCGGAGGGCCGCCGGGCACACCGAAGGCCGGGCGCCTCCCGCGCCCGGCCCCTCGCATCGCACCCGCTCAGCCCTTGCGACGCCTCCGGACGGAGGCCACCAGCAGCACCACGCCCACGCCGACCAGCGCGGCCGGGACGATCCGCTCCCTGCGCGGCTGCCCCTTCTCGTCCACGAACTGCGCCCGCACCTTCTCCACCACGCCGTTGGCCGCCACGTACGCCCGGCCGGCCTTCTCCTCGACGGCCGCCACCGCCTTCGCCTTCACCTGGGCGCTGATCGTGCTCGGGTGGACGCGCACGGCCAGCTCGTCCAGGGTGTCCGCCAGCTGGGTGCGGGTCCGGGCGATGTCCGCCTCGATCTGGGCGGTCGTCCGCGCCGACTTGTCCTTCGTGCTCGCCTCGCCCACTCGGGCCACCCCATTCACTTACTGATGTTGTCCTGTGCGACTGACCCAGTCTGTCAGCTGCCGAGCACGGCCGCGCGGCCCCACCCACCATCGGGGGTAAGTTTGCCGTGGTACGACCGCCCGCCCCGCACGCACCAGGAGAGTCAACCCGTGAGTGAGCGTCTCCAGCCCGGCGACACCGCGCCCGCCTTCAGCCTGCCCGACGCCGACGGCAAGCCGGTGTCCCTCGCCGACCACCTGGGCCGCAAGGTCATCGTCTACTTCTACCCGGCCGCGCTCACGCCCGGCTGCACCAAGCAGGCCTGCGACTTCACCGACAACCTGGAGGTGTTCGCGGGCGCCGGCTACGACGTCATCGGCGTCTCGCCGGACAAGCCGGAGAAGCTCGGCAAGTTCCGCGAGGCCGAGGACCTCAAGGTCACCCTGGTGTCCGACCCCGACCACAAGGTGCTGGAGGCCTACGGCGCCTTCGGGGAGAAGCAGAACTACGGCCGCACCTACGTCGGCGTGATCCGCTCCACCGTGATCGTCGACGAGCAGGGCAAGGTCGAGCGCGCCCTCTACAACGTCAAGGCCACCGGGCACGTCGCCAAGCTGCTGCGCGACCTCAAGGTCGAGACCGCCTGAGACTCCGGCCCTGAGACCCTGACCACGCAGCGGTGGCGGCACACCCCCCGACCGGGTGCACCGCCACCGCCGTCTCTCACCTCAGGGCGGCGTCAGCACGCCCCGAGGTCGCTCCAGACACCCCACGCGCCGCTGGCCGCGGGGTCGTCGCCCTTGGTCCACCACTTGTTCTGGTAGTAGTGGCCCTTCCACGACACCTTGGTGGTGGTCGCGTAGGCGGTGCCCGCGTCCCAGCTCGGGGCGGCCGTGCAGGCGCCCGAGGTCGGGGTGGCGGTCGCGGTGGCCGTGGCCGTGGCGGTCGGTGAGGCCGTCGCGGTCGCGGTCGGTGAGGCCGTCGGAGAAGCCGTCGCGGTAGCGGTAGGCGTGGGGGTCGGCGTCGGGGTCGGTGTGCCGCCGTCCACCGCGCCCCGGGTCAGGTCGCCCTTGAGCCCGTACAGCGTCCCGTTCACGTTGACCGTCCAGTTCGACGGGGTCGAGACCGGCAGGTAGTAGACGAAGTCCAGGTCCACCGAGGCGCCCGGCGCCAGCGACTGCCAGCCCGGCAGCTTGACCGACACCCGGTTGTAGGTGCCCTTCAGACCGCCCACGTTGCCCGGACCGGGGTTGTCCTGCCGGATGACCTGGAGGCCGAAGCCGGACTGGTCCTTGGCGTTGCCCGGAGCCGAGTTGCCGTAGTCGAACTGGAACTCGGTGCCGCCCGGCAGGGTCGTCGTCGAGTTGTTGACGATGTGGATCTTCGGGTTGATCGGGTAGTTCGAGTCGCCCAGCGCGAAGTTGGTGAACGACACGTCGATCGGCAGGGTCTGCTGCGGCAACGTGATCGTCGAACGGGTCGCGCCGTACGGCGTGGCCGCCTTGAACTTGTCGTACATCAGCGAGGTCAGCGTCGAGCCCGGCACGTACTCGCCCTTGCCGCCGTTGGCGGCCGCGTCCCACGTGTAGTCGCCCGCGAGCTCCCAGATCATCGCGCCGCCGGCGCCCTGGTCGACGATGTAGTCCGCCTTGGCGCCCACCGACTGCTCGTCCTCGGTGGAGAGGAACACCTTCTTGGCGTCGTTCCACAGCCACGGCGCCACCAGGGCGCTGCTGTAGTTGCGGGCGTAGGTGCCCTGCAGCGCGGTGTCACTCACGCCGTACTTGGCCAGGTAGTCGGGCAGGATGCCCTTCTCCAGGTTCTTCGCGTGCCACATCGGGTTCGACCCGGCCGGGGACTCCTTGCCCGCGTCGTCCTTGTCGTTCCAGATGTTGTCGATGCCGACCGCGCCGTCACCGCAGGAGGTCAGGCCGGAGCCGACCGGGCAGGCGGTCGCCGCGGCCGTGCCCCAGAGGCCGTTGGTGCCGCCGGTGACGTTCTTGAAGCCGCGGGTGTAGTACGGCAGGCCGACGTTGATCCGGCCGCCCGGCATCGCGCCGCGGAAGTAGTGGTACGACCAGTCGGCGTTCAGGTAGCCGATGCCGCCGTACTGGCCGGTGCCGTACACGTTGGCCGCCGCCAGCTCGCCGTCCTTGCCGTCGTCGAACAGCGAGGCGTTCGGGCCGACGTACTTGTTCCAGGCGCCGTGCAGGTCGTACGACATGATGTTGACGTAGTCCAGGTACTGCGCCACCTGGAAGGTCTCCATGCCGCGCAGCAGGTAGCCGGACGACGGGGCCGCGACCGACAGCAGGTAGTGCCTGCCGTCGGCGGCGCCGGCCCGGTCCAGGTTCTCGCGCAGCGTCTTCATCAGCGCCGCGTAACCCTTCGCCAGCGAACCGCGCTTGGAGTTGGCGAGCTGCCAGTCCAGCGGGTTGCCGGCGTCCTTCATCGAGGTCGGGTACTCGTAGTCGATGTCGACGCCGTTGAAACCGTACTTGCGGATGAAGTCGACGGACGAGGCCGCGAAGGTGTCGATGCCGGCCTGGTTGACGCTGCCGTCCGGGTTGACGGTCATCGAGTAGAAGCCGCCGGTGTTGACGCGCTTGCCGTCGTCCCCGAAGTAGCCGCCGGTCTCGGTCCAACCGCCCACCGAGATCAGGGTCTTGACGTTCGGGTACTGCTTCTTGAACTTCGTCAGCAGGTTGAAGTGGCCCTTGTAGGGCAGCGTCGGGTCCAACTCGGCGCCGGGCACGCCCGGGAAGGAGATGCCGGTGGCCTCGTTGGTCGGGCCGTCGGTGCCGACCAAGAGCTTGTTGTCGCCGCCGACGTGGCCGAACGCGTAGTTCAGATGGGTGACCTTGTCCCAGGGGATGTCGTTCACCAGGTAGGGCTGGTCGCCGTTCTTGCCGGTGCGCCAGCCGGTGAAGTAGCCGATGATGCGGCGCTGGTGGTCCGCGCCCATCTTCTCGCGGCCGCCGGTGTCGTAGACGGAGCAGTACGGGACGTCCACCCCGGGCGTCTGGTACAGGCCGTCGGGGCGACAGGCCCCGTTGTCGACGGTCGCGGACGCCTGCGAGGGCGCCGCGCCCAGCGTCGCCAGCAGCAGGCCGGCCAGGCCGGCCGCCGCCAGCGAGGCCACGCCCGCCCGGGCGGCCGGGCTCTTGCGGCGGTGGGCGGCGGTGGGACGCCGCGGCGCCGTGCTTCGGATCAACACTCGGTCCTCCGGGAGAGAGTGTCGGCGCGTGCCTGTGGGGGAGCACGCACGTGGGGGATTGCAATTGGCGCCGAAGCTATGTGGTCTGAACCACACAGGTCAATAGGTCTGTACCAATTGGCTATCAAACCCAAAACCCCGCCGGTCACCCCGCCGACGACAACAAGTCACCCCCTGGCCGAAACCCCGCCACCCGTCACCGAATCCCCCGCCGATCGTTGCCCCATCCGGGAGAGGGGCGAACGACTGCCCCAAGGGGAACACCCATGCCGATCAAGTACACCCGCGACCTGCTCGCCTCGCTCGCGGCCGAATCCAGCAGCGTGAACGACATGATGCGCAAGCTCGGCGTGCCGATGGCCGGCGGCACGCACAGCTACCTCAGCAAGCGCCTCAGGCACTACGGGATCGACACCTCGCACTTCAACGAGGGCAGGCCCGACTACGGGCGCCGCCGGTACCCGCGCGAGATCCTCGCCGAGGCCGCGGCGAACAGCGACAGCATCAACGGGATGATGACCTACCTGGGCGTCACCCCGTACGACAGCCTCTACTCGTACCTGAAGAGGCGCCTGGCCGAATTCGGCATCGACACCGCGCACTTCACCTTCAGGGGCGACGGCCGCAACCGGGCCGAAGCCGTCCCCCGGGACACCTTGGCGCAGGCCGTGGCCACCCACCGCAGCATCCGCGGCGTGATCCTCGCCCTCGGCATGACCGACTGTGGCAGCTCGCGAACGCTGGTGCGGGAGGCCATCGCCGTCCACCGACTCGACACCAACCACTTCACGGGAAGGGCCCACAACAAGGGGCTCAAGACCGGGCCACGACGCACTGCGGAGGAGCTACTGGTGCGACGCTCGCCAGGCAGCCAACGTGTCCCGGGCGAACGGCTTCGCGCCATGCTCGTCCACATCGGACATCCCGACGTCTGCGAGCTGTGCAGCACACCCCCGACCTGGCTCGGACGGCCCATGACCCTGGAGGTCGACCACATCAACGGTGACTGGCTGGACAACAGGCGGGAGAACCTCCGGCTGCTCTGCCCCAACTGTCACTCCATCACGCCGACCTACTGCGGCCGGAACAGGAACCGCGAAGCACCCACCAGGAGTACCGCCGCCTGAGAGGACGGCCAGCCGGAAAGGTGGCCCCACCCGGAGCCACCAACCGGTAGGCTTGCCAGGGCATGCGCCCGTACTCCAGCTGGCTAGAGAGGTACGGTTTAGGTCCGTATTGTCGTGGGTTCGAGTCCCACCGGGCGTACTCGGCAAAACGGCCCGCTGACCTTCGAATCGAAGGGCAGCGGGCCATCGCCGCTCCTGCGGTCCCTCAGCCCAGGAGGTCCTTCACCACCGGGGCCAGGGCGCGGAAGGCGTGGCCGCGGTGGCTGATGGCGTTCTTCTCGGCGGGGGTGAGTTCGGCGCAGGTGCGGGTCTCGCCGAGGGGCTGGAGGATCGGGTCGTAGCCGAAGCCGCCGTCGCCGGAGGGGGCGGTGCGCAGGGTGCCGAGGAGACGGCCCTCGACGACGCGCTCGGTGCCGTCGGGGAGGGCGAGGGCGGCGGCGCAGAAGAAGTGGGCGCCGCGGTGCGGGTCGGCGATGTCGGAGAGCTGGGCGAGCAGCAGGTCGAGGTTGGCGCGGTCGTCACCGTGCTTGCCGGCCCAGCGGGCGGAGAAGATGCCGGGGGCGCCGTTGAGGACGTCGACGCAGAGGCCGGAGTCGTCGGCGACGGCGGGCAGGCCGGTGGCGCGGGCGAGGGCGTGGGCCTTGAGGAGGGCGTTCTCGGCGAAGGTGACGCCGGTCTCGGGGACGTCCGGGATCTCGGGGTAGGCGTCGGCGCCGACGAGTTCGACGTCCAGGCCGGCCTCGCCGAGGATGGCGCGGAGTTCGGCGACCTTGTGCTGGTTACGGGTGGCGAGGATCAATCGGGTGGACATATCGCCCACCCTATCCGGAGCCGTCCGGGCGTCAGCCGGTGCAGACCGAGGTGAGGTTGCCGGCCGCGTCGCCGAGCGGCTTGAGGTCGGGGACCTCCTTCTTGTCGACGGCCTGCTGGACCTTGTCGGCCTGCTTCTGCAGGTCGGCGACGGCCTTGGCGACGTCGGTGTTCTTGGAGTTCCTGCCGACCTGGTCGAGGTCGTTCTTCAGCTTCTGCAGCGCCTTCCCGGCGGCCGCCGAGTCGTTGCTCGCGTTGCCGTAGGCGCTGGTGACGTCGGCGAGGTCGCCGGTGATCTTGACCGCCGTGTTCCCGCAGTCGATCGCCTTCTGCGCCGCGGAGCAACTGACCATGCTGAGTGGGAGGATCGCGATCAGGCCGGCCACGGCGAGAGCGGCGGGACGGGCGATGCTCGACGGCATCCGGACCTCCTGTGGGGCGCGCGGGTTCCGTGGGACGGGACGCGCGCCGGGGGGTGCGCGGTTCCCGCAGCAGGGGTGCTGCGGGAACCGTACGGGTTCGGGGCCCGGCCTGTACAGCAGCGCGTACACCCGGTTCCACGGCACCGTGGGCCGAACGGGTTCAGCCCTCCAGGGCCTTGCGCTGGATCTCGTCGAGCTCGGCGCAGCCGAGGGTGCCGAGGTCGAGCAGCCGGTCGAGCAGGGCGCGGTCGAAGGGGGCGCCTTCGGCGGTGCCCTGGACCTCGACGAAGCGGCCGTCGGAGGTGCAGACGATGTTCATGTCGGTCTCGGCGCGGACGTCCTCCTCGTACTGGAGGTCGAGCATCGGGGCGCCGTCGATGATGCCGACGCTGACCGCGCTGACGCCGCCGGTGATGGGCTGGCCCTTGGCGCGCAGGAGCTTCTTGTCGCGGGCCCAGGCGACGGCGTCGGCGAGGGCGACGTAGGCGCCGGTGATGGCGGCGGTGCGGGTGCCGCCGTCGGCCTGGAGGACGTCGCAGTCGAGGACGATGGTGTTCTCGGCGAGGGCGCGGTGGTCGACGACGGCGCGCAGCGAGCGGCCGATGAGCCGGCTGATCTCGTGGGTGCGGCCGCCGATGCGGCCCTTGACGGCCTCGCGGTCGCCGCGGGTGTTGGTGGCGCGCGGGAGCATGGAGTACTCGGCGGTGACCCAGCCTTCGCCGCTGCCCTTGCGCCAGCGGGGGACGCCCTCGGTGACGCTGGCGGTGCACAGCACCTTGGTGTCGCCGTAGGAGATGAGGACGGATCCTTCGGCGTGCTTGCTCCAGCCCCGTTCGATGGTGATGGGGCGGAGCTGGTCGGGGGTGCGGCCGTCGATGCGTGACATAGGCACTGAGCGTAGTCGCTCGGGGTGGGTGTCCCGGCTGCGGCTCGGGCGGTCGCGGTACGCCTCGGCCCGCCGTTCCCCGGTGGGGCGGCGGGCCGTGGAGTGGGGTGAGCCCGGCGGCTCAGCTCACATCATGTCCTCGATGTCGGCGGCGATCGGGTCAGCGTCGGTGCCGATGACGACCTGGATCGCGGTGCCCATCTTGACGACGCCGTGGGCGCCGGCGGCCTTGAGGGCGGCCTCGTCGACCAGGGCGGCGTCCTTGACCTCGGTGCGCAGGCGGGTGATGCAGCCCTCGACCTCTTCGATGTTGTCGATCCCGCCCAGACCGGCGACGATCTTCTCAGCCTTGCTGGCCATCTGATTTTCTCCCTCTGTCTCGGCCCGCCGGCCGCTCTGCCGGGTGCCGTCCTGCGCTGTGCTGGGGTGTCCGCCGGCCGGTGGCCGGCGAGGTCGGGTGCCGGTGCTGACGCGGGTTCAGCTGCGGTCGTGCTGCCGGGCAGCGCGACAAGCATGACCCGCTCCGGTCCGATCTGCCACGTTAGTCCACTTTTGGCCCAGTCCGGCGCGCACGGTCCCGACCGTCGCCAGAGGATGACGATCAGCGGGGTTCGCGCCCGGCGTGCGGCCTGCGTCCCAAAGTGGTCTACACCAATATATGTGTACCCCGATGAACGCGGAAAGGACCCCGGGTGTTCCAGGGCCCTGCCCGAGGGTCTCGCGAGGGGCCACCGGCCGGCAACCGCTCCCGGAGGGCGACGGATGAGTTCGGCAGGCGCCACGGCCCCGCAGAAAGTGTGGTGGCACTCCTTCTACGGCGGCCTCCAGAAGATGGGACGCTCGCTCCAGCTGCCGGTGGCGGTGCTGCCCGCGGCCGGCATCCTCAACCGGCTCGGCCAGCCCGACGTCTTCGGCAAGGACGGCCTCGGCTGGACCGACGTCGCGAAGGTCTTCGCCTCGGCGGGCGGCGCGCTGCTCGACTCCTCGTTCGGCCTGCCGATGCTGTTCTGCGTCGGCGTCGCGATCGGCATGGCGAAGAAGGCGGACGGTTCGACGGCGCTGGCCGCCGTAGTGGGCTTCCTGGTGTACTACAAGGTCCTGCACGCCTTCCCCGAGAGCTGCAAGGCCGGGACGGTCCTGGTCCAGGACGCGTGGACCGGCCAGTGCGTGGACTACGGCTCGGCCAAGGCGGCGGCCGCGACGTACCAGAACCCGGGCGTGCTGGGCGGCATCGTCATCGGACTGCTGTCGGCCTGGCTCTGGGTCCGGTTCCACCGCACCAAGCTGGTCGACTGGCTGGGCTTCTTCAACGGCCGCCGCCTGGTGCCGATGATCACCGCCGTGGTGGGCCTGGCCGTCGCCTGCGTCGCACTCGGGGTCTGGCCGCCGATCGGCCGCGGGCTCAACGACTTCAGCCAGACCCTGGCCGACCTGGGCGCGGGCGGCGCCGGCATCTTCGGCCTGTTCAACCGCGCACTGCTGCTGATCGGCATGCACCAGCTGCTGAACACCTTCGTCTGGTTCCAGTTCGGCGAGTTCATCAAGCCGGACGGCACCATCGTGCACGGCGACATCCCGCGCTTCCTGGCGGGCGACCCGACGGCCGGCCAGTTCCAGTCCGGATTCTTCCCGATCATGATGTTCGCGCTGCCGGCCGCCGGTCTGGCGATCGCGCACGCGGCGAAGCCGCACCGCCGCAAGGAGATCTACGGCCTGATGCTCTCGGTCGGCCTGACCTCCTTCGTGACGGGCGTCACCGAACCGCTGGAGTACTCCTTCGCCTACATCGCCCCGGCCCTGTACGGCGTGCACGCGGTGCTGACGGGCGTCTCGATGGCGGTGACCTGGGGGCTCGGGGTGCACGACGGCTTCAGCTTCTCGGCCGGCCTGATCGACTACGTGATCAACTGGGGGCTGGCCACCAAGCCGTGGCTGATCATCCCCATCGGGCTCTGCTTCGCCGTGGTGTACTACGCGCTCTTCCGGTTCATCATCATCAAATTCGACCTGAAAACACCGGGGCGGGAGGACGAGAGCGAGGTCGAGGACGTCACCAAGATCTGAAACCGAGCGTCATCCGGGATCACCCGCAATGGCCTCCGGACCCGTCGGCCCGGGGGCCTTCGGCATTTCCGGAAAGGACCAACGGCCCGACCTGAAAACAATTCCGATATCGACCGCGCGCATTCCCGGGCCGGGCCGCCCACCGGGCCGGGAGGGGTCATCGGCGCCGGAGCCGCCCGGCCCGGGCGGCTCCGGAGGGGGCGGGGCCGGGTGGCACCGGGGTGGGGGCGTGGCATCACCGGGGGTTTTACGACACCGCCGCTCCCGACCGCCCCGCACCGGTTCCCGAATGCCTTCTTCCAGGTTCCGGTCCGTTTTCCGGTCCGCGCCCACCCCGATCGCGACGTTCGGCCCCGTCGGCCGCCACCGCTCCGATCGCTCGCGCCGTCCGCCCCGAGCGCCGCGAGGTCGCCCCGGGGGCGACGGCGGTCGCCCCCGCCGTCCGACCCGACTCCGCCCGGCCGAGGACCCCGCACCCCGCCCGTTCGCCCACCTCCGGACCCCGCCCCGGAGCCCGCCCCGGAGCCCGGTCCCGCGGCCTCGGGCGGGGCCGGGCCTTTTGTTGCGCAAATAGCCAAAATCCCAATCACGGCGGTAATCATGATCGCCGTTCCGCACCTAGGTTTCGATTTCATAGCACTTCCCGGCGGTGGCCCTTTCCGGGGTTCCCCCCCTTCTCCACCCGTGCTACAAAACTGGTCTACACCACACGTGGTGTAGACCAGTTCGCGGTTCGGCCCCCTGTGCCCCTCCCCCGACCGCCATGCCGTTAGGAAGCCCACCCCATGAGTCAGTCAGCGCAGGCACCGGCGCCCGCCACGGCTCCGGCCACGCCAAGCCCCGCCAAGAAGTTCGGCCAGAACCTCCTGCAGGGCCTGCAGAAGATCGGCCGCAGCCTCCAGCTGCCCATCGCCGTGCTCCCCGCCGCCGGTCTGCTGATGCGCCTCGGCCAGGACGACGTGTTCGGCAAGGACGGCCTCGGTTGGGACAAGGTCGCCGCGGTGTTCAACACCGCCGGCAGCGGGGTCTTCGACAACCTCCCGCTGCTGTTCGCGGTGGGCATCGCGATCGGCTTCGCCAAGAAGGCGGACGGCTCCACCGCCCTCGCCGCCCTGGTCGGCTTCCTGGTCTACAAGAACGTGCTGACCGCGTTCCCGATCACCGAGGGCCACATCGCCGACGGCAAGTGGGTCGCCCCGACCTACCAGAACCCGGGCGTGCTCGGCGGCATCGTGATCGGTCTGCTGGCCGCCGTGCTGTGGCAGAAGTACCACCGCACCAAGCTGGTCGACTGGCTCGGCTTCTTCAACGGCCGCCGTCTGGTGCCGATCCTGATGGCCTTCGTCGGCACCGCCGTCGGCGTGGTGTTCGCCCTGGCCTGGGGCCCGGTCGGCGACGCCATCAAGAGCCTGAACGACACCCTGATCGGTGCCGGCGCGCTCGGCGCGGGCGCCTTCGGCCTGGTCAACCGCGGTCTGCTGCCGGTCGGCATGCACCAGTTCGTGAACTCCTACGCCTGGTTCCAGACCGGTGACTTCACCAAGGCCGACGGCACGGTCGTGCACGGCGACATCCCGCGCTTCTTCGCCGGCGACCCGACCGCCGGCCAGTTCATGTCGGGCTTCTTCCCGATCATGATGTTCGCGCTGCCCGCCGCCGCGCTGGCGATCGCCCACGCCGCCAAGCCGCACCGCCGCAAGGCCGTCCTCGGCATGATGATGTCGCTGGCCCTGACCTCCTTCGTCACCGGTGTCACCGAGCCGATCGAGTTCGCCTTCGTCTTCATCGCACCGGCCCTGTACGTCATCCACGCGGTGCTCACCGCCGTCTCGATGGCCGTCACCTGGGCGCTCGGCGTGCACGACGGCTTCACCTTCTCGGCCGGCCTGATCGACTACGCGCTGGCCTGGAGCAAGGCCACCGACCCGTGGATGATCATCCCGATCGGCCTGGTCTTCGCCGCGCTGTACTACTTCCTCTTCCGCTTCGCGATCACCAAGTTCAACCTCAAGACCCCCGGTCGCGAGGACGACGACGAGATCGAGGACGTGACCAAGGCCTGAGGCCCCGCCCGTCCGCACACCACGACCCCGCCCCGCCGCTGCTCCCCCAGCGGCGGGGCGGGGTCGTCGCGTATCCCGATCCGGGGCGGGGCCGTCATGCGTCCCGATCCAGGTCGGTGGGGACAGCGGTTGCGGCGGGAACGGCGGTTGACGAACCGGCGGGGGCACTGGTCAACTGAAGCGGTGAACGCCTCGTGCCCGCTGGTGACCCGCAGCCACATCGACTTCGGTCGCGTGTGGTCCGCGGCGTGTCGCGGCTGAACCGACCGTTCCCCCCGCCGCCGCCCGGCTGACGTCCCGCCCGGCGCCGCTCCTCCCCTCCCGCCCGCGCGGGCCCCGCCCGCCTCCGGGCCGTCACCGCGCACCCGCGCGCGGCCGCACGCACCCGCACACCCCTGTGCGCGTCCGCCGGCGTCGCCCGCACGCGTCCGCACGAGGAAAGTCAGGCCCCTCCATGCCCCGCCCACTGCACCTCTCCGCCGCCCTGGACAGCCCCGGCCACGTCGACGCCGGGCACTACGCCGCCCTCGCCCGCCTCGCCGAACGGGCCGCCCTCGACTTCGTCACCCTCGACGACTCCTTCACCCCCGAACCGCGCCGCCCCGACGCCCTCGCCACCCTCGCCCGGATCGCCCCGCTGACCGAGCGGGTCGGGCTGGTGCCCACCGTCACCACCACCCACACCGAGCCGTTCCACACCTCGATCTCGGTCAACACCCTGGACTGGGTGAGCCGGGGCCGGGCCGGCTGGCTGGTCGGCGTCTCCGCGACCGAGGCCGAGGCGAAGGCCTTCGGCCGCCGCCCGACCGCCCCCGCCGACGCGCTCTGGGCCGAGGCGGCCGACGCCGCCGAGGTCGCCGCCCGGCTCTGGGACAGCTGGGAGGACGACGCGGAGATCCGCGACGCCGCCACCGGGCGGTTCATCGACCGCGACAAGCTGCACTACATCGACTTCGAGGGCGCGCACTTCTCCGTCCGCGGCCCGTCCATCACCCCGCGCCCGCCGCAGGGCCGCCCGGTCGTCTCGGTGCCGGTGACCGCCGCCGACCTCGCCCCGGACGCCTCCCCCGGCGGGCGGGCCCGGGTCTCGACGGCGATCCGGTACGCGGACGTCGTGCTGCTCGACGCCCCCGACCACACCGCCCGGCTGACCGCCGCCACCGAACTGCGGCTGCGCGCCGGGGAGCACCTGCGCATCCTCGCCCGGACCGAGGCCGCCCTGCCCGACGCCGCCGCCGTCGAGCGCCTGCTCGCCGAGCTCGCCGCCACCGGCGCCGGGGTCGACGGCTTCCACCTCGTCCCCGCCGACCCGGGACGCGACCTGGCCGCACTCGCCGAGCGGGTCGTCCCGATCCTGCGTGCCAGGGGGCTGTTCCGCGCCGGGTACGCCGGCCGCACCCTGCGCGACCACCTCGGCCTGGCCCGCCCGGCCAGCCGCTACGCCGCCGGCCCTGCCGCCGCCACCGACTCCGCCGGCCCCGCCGCTCTCGCCGAGGTGACCCGATGACGGACCGCCCGCTCAAGCAGATCCACCTCGCCGCGCACTTCCCGGGCGTCAACAACACCACGGTGTGGAGCGACCCGGCCTCCGGCAGCCACATCGAGTTCGACTCCTTCCGCCACCTCGCCGAAACCGCCGAGCGCGGGAAGTTCGACTTCTTCTTCCTCGCCGAGGGCCTGCGGCTGCGCGAGAACAAGGGCCGCATCCACGACCTGGACGTGGTCGGCCGCCCCGAGTCGATCACCGTGCTGAACGCGCTGGCCGCCGTCACCACCCGCCTCGGGCTGGCCGCCACCGTCAACGCCACCTTCAACGAGCCGTACGAACTGGCCCGCCGCTTCGCCTCGTTGGACCACCTCTCCGGCGGACGCGCGGCCTGGAACGTGGTCACCTCCTCGGACGCCTTCACCGGGGAGAACTTCCGCCGCGGCGGCTACCTCGACCGCGCCGACCGCTACACCCGGGCCGCCGAATTCGTCCAGTTGGCACGGGAGTTCTGGGACGGCGACGAGGAGACCGTCCGGCACCAGGGCCCGCAGTTCGACGTCGAGGGCCGGCTCTCGCTGCCCCGCCCGCCCCAGGGCCACCCGGTGGTCATCCAGGCCGGGGACTCCGACGAGGGCCGGGAGTTCGCCGCCGCGACCGCCGACGTCGTCTTCAGCCGGCACTCCACCCTCGCCGACGGCCAGGCCTTCCACGCGGACGTCAAACGCCGGCTCGCCGCGTACGGCCGCAAGCCGGACGAGCTGAAGATCATGCCCGGCGTCACCTTCACCCTCGGCGACACCGACGCCGAGGCCGCCGAACTCGCCGCCGAGACCCGCCGGGCCCAGGTCGGGGCGCCGACCGCGATCGCCTTCCTGGAACAGGTCTGGGGCATCGATCTGTCCGACCACGACCCGGACGGCCCGCTGCCCGCCGTCGACCCCGACCCCGGCAGCGCCCTGGCCCAGGGCCGGGTCCGGATCGGCGACCCGCTGGCCATCGCCGCCAGGTGGCGGACACTGGCGACCGAGAAGAAGCTCACCAGCCGTGAGCTGGTCATCGAGGTGACCGGCCGACAGTCCTTCATCGGCTCCCCCGCGACGGTCGCCGAGCAGATCGACTTCTTCGTGCAGAACGACGCGGCGGACGGCTTCATCCTCGTCCCCCACCTGACCCCGGGCGGCCTCGACACCTTCGTCGACCGCGTGGTGCCGCTGCTCCAGGAACGCGGGGTGTTCCGCACCGACTACAGCGGGACGACCCTGCGCGAGCACCTCGGCCTCCCGCTCCCCGGCCGGCGCTGACACCAGCCGGCGCCCAGAGCTTGTCTCACAACTCGCGCGCGGCGGGAATTGTGAGCGGCGGTGCCCGGTCGGGGGCTTCCGATCGGCGAGACGGCTCCGCACGGAGTCCATGGCTCGGGACGGCGTTTCCGCTCCCGGTCATGGCCGGTTCCGGTCGTCCCCGGCGGGCTACCTGCGGCGCGGCGGCCCGCAGGATGGCGGCATGGCTCCTCCCGAAGCTTCGACGATCTGGTTGGACGGCGCCCTGGTGCCCTGGCACGAGGCCCGGGTGCACGTCCTCACGCACGGCCTGCACCACGGCACGGGGGGTACTGGAGGGCACCCGGGTGTTCGCCACCGCGGACGGTCCGGCGGTGTTCCGACTGTCCGAGCACCTGCGCCGACTGGACCGCAGCACCCGCGTGATCCGGATGGAACTCCCGTACGGCACGGACGACTTGGCCAAGGCGACGGTGGACCTGGTGCGCGCCGACAGCCACCGGGCCCGCTATCTGCGGCACTTCGCGTTCCCGGGCTACGGCTCGGTGGGCGAGTGCACCGGGGAGAACGTGTTCGCCGCCCGCGACGGGGTGCTGCGCACGCCGCCGACCAGCGCGGGAGCCCTGGAGGGCATCACCCAGGACACCGTGCTGACGCTGGCCCGCGACCTCGGTCTGCCGGTCCGGGTGGAGGGCCTGCTGCGCTCGGACCTGTACGCGGCGGACGAGCTGTTCGTCTGCGGGGCGGCGGCCGGGGTCGTCCCGGTCCGCTCGCTCGACGACCGCGAGCTGCCGACGGCCCCCGGCCCGGTCACCACCCGCCTGCGCGAGGCGTACGCGGCCGCGGTCTCGGGCGCCGACCCGCGCTACCGGCACCGGCTGACCCCGGTGGGTTGAGCGGGTGCCCGCTCCGCCCGGGCGGGGCGGAGCGGGCGGTGGTCGCCGGGCGTCAGACGGAGCGGCGGCGGCGCCGGAGCAGGGCGAACGTGGCGGTGCCGGCGCCGAGCAGCATCGCGGAAGCGCCCGCGATGACGCCGGTGCGGTCCCGGTCCGCGCCCGTGCCGGCCAGCCGGTCGGCCGGAGCGGGCGCGGCCCCGGTGCCGGACGGGGCGGGTGCGGCAGCGGTCGGCGTGGCCGTCACGCTCGGCGCCGCAGCGGGGGCGGGCGGGGTCGCCGGGGCGGTGGTGACGTCGGCGGCCGGCTTCGGCGCGTGGGCGGGCGCCGGGTTCTTCGCCTTCGGCCCGGCCGGGGCGGCGTCGGTGCCGGCGGTACCGGTGCCGGCCGGGGCCTGCGGTCCGGCGTCCACCGCGATCTGCACGTTCGCGGGGTCCGAGCACGTGGTGGTGCCGCGGAAGGGCTGGTCGAGCCCTTCGTTGACGAAGACGCAGGGATTCAGCCGGGTCATGCCCGCCGGCATGTCGGCGGGGTAGCTCACCCGTACCCGCCTGGTCGTCGTGCTGTCGGGCCCGACCGAGGAGTCCCGGCCGCCCAGGTGGAAGCCCACTATTCCTTCGTCCGCCGCTCCCGGGGACACCGGGGTGAGCGCGGTCCAGCCACCGTCGGCGCCGCGCATCTCCAGCTTGGCGCGCTTGTCCGTGAAGAGCACGTTGCCGACGTTGACGTAGGCCGACGGGGTCGGGTTCTTCAGCACCGCGTCGAACTCGATCGGCGCACCGCCCGCGATGGCCATCCGCGGCACTCCGGCGATGCCGTTGGAGATCGTGCCCACCGCGATCCGATGGGTGTCCTGAACCGGCGGGTCGACCGGGTGGTCCAGCCGCCATCCCTTGACCTCCGAACGGAGCGTGAGGACCGGGCCGACGCCCCCGTTGCTCGCACCGTCGTGCGGCGTGCCCATGGGCGCGCCGAGGCGCAGGTGGACGTCCGCTCCGCCCGGCATGACGAGGATCTTCCCGGCCTGGGCCGTGTAGACGATCCGGTCCTCCTCGGTACGCTGCTCCAGCGGCAGGTCCTCCCAGTTGCCGCCGGCGAAGTCGTTGCGGTACGCGAGGCTGAGCGCGTGCTGCGGCGCCCCGATGCCGGTCTCGACCGCCAGTTCCAGTACGACGGCGAAGCCCTGGTCCCCCGGGTTGGCGATGGTCTCGGTGAACTCGACCGGCTCGCCCGCGGCGCCGATCATCGCCGGCGCGTGGACGGTGAGGCTCAGCGGCCCGGCGTCGGCGAACGCCGGGGCTGCGGTGACGGTACCGCCGGCGACGAGCCCGGCGGTGAGGACGAGGGCCGGAACAACGCCCCGGACCTGGCGCAGGGCACGGTTGATCTGTCGCATGGGAATCCCCCCTGGATTTCCTCCCGGGTCGGCGAGGCCGAGGCCGGGCAGCACGAAGTAAGCCTGGTGACTGGTGTGATGGCGGCCGCGCCCGACGGGCCGGCCGGTCGAGCGGCTCCCCTCGCCGCTCACTCACATAGACGTGCGGGGGCCGGGAAGGTTGCAGGTGGTGCCAAGAGCTTTTCCGGAACCTCGCCCGGCACCTCGGAAATGACCGCCGACCAGGTCAGATCAGGTACACCGCGCCGGCCCGGGCGACCTCGACGGGGCCGGCGTAGACGGCGGCGGCGTCGCGGCGGTTGTGTTCGGCGTCGGTCCACGGCGGGATGTGGGTGAGGACGAGCCGGCGGACTCGGGCGGCGGCGGCGTGCTCGCCGGCCTCCCGGCCGTTGAGGTGGACGGCCTGGTAGGTGTCCCGGCCGTCGATGTAGGCGGCCTCGCAGAGGAACAGGTCGGCGTCGCGGGCGAGTTCGACGAGTTCGGCGCTCTCACCGGTGTCGCCGGAGTAGACCAGCGCGCGACCGCCGTGTTCGAGCCGGAAGGCGAAGGCGTCGACGGGGTGGTTGACCTGGGCGACCTCGATCCGGAACGGGCCGAGGTCGAAGGCGCCGGGGGTGAGGGTGTGGAAGTCGAAGACCTCCTTCATCCCCGGGTTCTCCGGCATGTCGTAGGCGCGGGCGAGCCGTTCGGCGGTGCCGTCCGGGCCGTAGACGGGCATCGGGTCGGGGCAGCCCTCGGCGCGGTAGTTGCGGGCGACCCAGTAGGCGCACATGTCGATGCAGTGGTCGGCGTGCAGGTGGCTGAGCAGGACGGCGTCGACCTCGTAGAGGCTGACGTACTTCTGCAGGGCGCCGAGGGCGCCGTTGCCGAGGTCGAGCACGACGCGGTAGCCGTCGGCCTCGACGAGGTAGCTGGAGCAGGGGGAGTCGGCGGACGGGAAGCTCCCCGAGCACCCCACCACGGTCAGTTTCATCCGAGCCCCTCCGCCCCGACACGTCCTGGCTGCTGCTGGAAAACGGCAGGCCGGGCCGGTCGACCGGCCAGTAGCACTGCTTCGCGTGTCGAGAGTAAGGGCGGAGCGGCACTTTGCCCCCGTCCCCGTGCCGGGCTGTGGCTGGAATCACCAGAACGCCGGGGCGGGGGCGGGGCGTCGGTTCGGGTGCCGCCGGGTCAGCGGTGGCGGGGCCGGTTGCGGGCCCAGGCCCTGATCGTGCCGGGGTACCAGCGGGGGTGACCGCTGCCGTCGACGACGTCCGGCTCGGGCAGTAGCCCGTGCCGCCGGTAGTTGCGGACGGTCTCGGCCTGGACGTTGATGTGGCGGGCGATCTCGGCGTAGGACCACAGGTCGGTGCTGCGGCTCACGGGTGACCTCCGGGGGTGTGGGGGCGTTCGCGAGCAGCCTTTCCGGGCACCGGTGGTCACTCCGTCGCGGAACGGACTTCGTGGTCATTCCGTGACGAACTGGGAGCAGGGTGCGGACAAATGCCCAACTGCCACGGTGGTCACGGTGGTGGGGGACCTCGCGGGCCCGGTACGGTCGGCGGCATGACTGGCATCTGGGTGGCCCTGGCGGCGGCGGGCGTCGTCCTGCTGGCCTTCGTCGTGTCGGCGCTGGTCCGGCGGGGCCGGCCGGCACCGGCACCGTCCGCGCCGCGGCCGCGGCCGGCGAAGGGGCGTCCGGCACCGGCGCCGCAGGAGATCTGGTGGGCGGAGGTGCCGTTCGAGGACGGCCCGGGGGCGAAGGACCGCCCGTGCCTGGTGCTGCGGGTGCACGGCCGCACCGCCACCGTCGCGAAGATCACCAGCAAGCACCACGCCGACCGCCCGGGCGTGCTGCCGCTGCCGCCCGGTTCGGTGGGCGACCGCCAGGGCCGGACCAGCTGGCTGGAGACCGACGAGCTGCGTGAGGTGCCGCTGTCGGCGTTCCGCCGCCGGGCCGGCGCGGTGGACGGGCAGATCTGGGCCCGCGCCCAGCGTGCGGCCAAGGCCGGTTAGCACCGGGCGGGTTGGAGCCGGGCCGGGTTGGAGCCGGGCCAGGTGGGACTACGCCCAGAGCTGGCCCTGCAGCGCCTCGACGGCCGCCTCGGTGGACTCCGCCGTGTAGATGCCGGTGGACAGGTACTTCCAGCCGCCGTCGGCGACCACGAACACGATGTCCGCGCGCTCCCCGGCCGCCGCGGCCTTGCGGCCGACGCCGATCGCGGCGTGCAGGATGGCCCCGGTCGAGACGCCCGCGAAGATCCCCTCCTGCTGGAGGAGTTCGCGGGTGCGGCGGACGGCGTCCGCGGAGCCGACCGAGAACCGGGTGGTGAGCACCTCGGCGTCGTACAGCTCGGGGACGAAGCCCTCGTCGAGGTTGCGCAGCCCGTACACCAGGTCGTCGTAGCGGGGTTCGGCGGCGACGATCCGCACGCCGGGGACCTTCTCGCGCAGGAAGCGGCCGACGCCCATCAGGGTGCCGGTGGTGCCGAGGCCGGCCACGAAGTGGGTGACGGTCGGCAGGTCGGCGAGGATCTCGGGGCCGGTGGTGGCGTAGTGGGCGCCCGCGTTGTCGGGGTTGCCGTACTGGTAGAGCATGACCCAGTCCGGGTGCTCGGCGGCGATCTCCTTGGCGATCCGGACGGCGGTGTTGGAGCCGCCGGCGGCCGGGGAGGGGATGATCTCGGCGCCCCACATGCGCAGCAGCTCGCGCCGTTCCTCGCTGGTGTTCTCGGGCATCACGCAGACCATCCGGTAGCCCTTGAGCTTGGCGGCCATGGCGAGCGAGATGCCGGTGTTGCCGCTGGTGGGCTCCAGGATGGTGCAGCCGGGGGTGAGCCGGCCGGCGGCCTCGGCGCGCTCGATCATGTGCAGCGCGGGGCGGTCCTTGATGGAGCCGGTGGGGTTGCGGTCCTCCAGCTTGGCCCACAGGGTCACCAGGCCGTCGGCGTTGCCGGGGACGGCGGCGGACAGCCGCGGCAGGCGGACCAGTGGGGTGTTGCCGACGGCTTCGAGCGGGCTGTCGTAACGCAAGGGAGGCCTCCGGCGTCGGCGGTGAGGGTGGGGAAGGGCGCTCCCCCGCCCGCTCCTCGCAACGGGCGGGTGGGGGAGCGGGAGGTCAGCGGGCGCCGCCGGCCACGGCGGGCAGGATGGTGACGCTGTCGCCGTCGGCGAGGGCGGTGGAGATCCCCTCCAGGAAGCGGACGTCCTCGTCGTTCAGGTAGACGTTGACGAAGCGGCGCAGCTCGCCGCCCTCGACCAGGCGGGCGGCGATGCCGGGGTGGCGGGCGTCGAGGTCGGTGAAGAGTTCCCCGAGGTTGCTGCCGGTGCCCTCGACGGCCTTGGCGCCGTCGGTGTAGGTGCGGAGGATGGTCGGGATGCGGACCTCGATGGCCATGGGTGCGCTCCTGTGCGAGTCGTGAGGTGGGTGGGCCGCAACGGGCGCGGCAGGGCGGATGGTCCCGGGGCTCGGCGCCGTCGGCGGGCGGCGGGCCCGGGCGGGGCGGCTCAGCGCGAGCGCGCGGGCGTGCCGGGACAGATCGCGCTGGCGAGCCGGCACAGGTCGACGTGCAGGCGCGCCACGAGGCGGGTGCCCGGGGCCTGGTTGCTCACATCGACGGAACGCATGGGCTCATCGTATAGATTCCCCGCCCCGCTCCTCCATGCCTGTCTCGGGATCCGGATGTTCCCGTTTCTCAGGCTGAGACGACACGGGCCCGCCGACCGCTCGACGGCGGTCGGCGGGCCGCGCCCAGGTGGGTGCTGGTCAGGCCGGGTAGGCCTCGACGACCTGGACGTCTTCCTCTGTGATCTCGCCGTCCACGATGCGGAACGAGCGGAACTGGTACGGGTCGTCCTCCCCGTCGCCCTCGGCGGTGGAGACCAGGACGTAGTGGGCGAACGGCTCGGAGGCGTAGCTCACGTCGGTGCGCGAGGGGTAGGCCTCGGTGGCGGTGTGCGAGTGGTAGACGATCACCGGCTCCTCGTCGCGGTCGTCCATCTCGCGGTAGAGCTTGAGCAGGTCGCCCGAGTCGAACTCGTAGAAGGTGGGCGAGCGGGCCGCGTTGAGCATCGGGACGAACCGCTCGGGCCGTCCGCTGCCGGCCGGTCCGGCGACCACGCCGCAGGCCTCGTCCGGGTGGTCGGCGCGGGCGTGGGCCACGATCCGGTCGCGGAGTTCTCGGGTGATGGTCAGCATGCGGCCAGGATAGCCACGCTCCGGCGGGTGTCCGCCGGGGCGTCCGAGGCCCGGTCACCGGGCGTCCGCCACCTGGGCGCGGAGGGCCGGCGACCGGGCGTCCGCGGCCGGTTCAGCCGCCGTTGCGCGCGTGCAGGTGGTCGTGCGCGACGGCCTGGGCGGCCTGCGGATTGCGGCGCTTGAGCACCTGGTAGCCGACCACCAGCAGCACGGCCCAGCACGGGAAGACGTACAGCGAGATCCGGCTGCTCGCGTCGAAGGCGATCAGCACCACGACCAGGACGAGGAAGGCGAGCGCGGCCCAGCTGGTCCAGACGCCGCCCGGCGCCTTGAAGGTGGGCGGCGGCAGGTGGCCGGACCGCCAGGCCTTCCGGTAGCGGATCTGGCAGATCAGGATCATCGCCCAGGTCCACAGGCCGCAGACGGTGGCGACGGAGGTGATGTACTCGAACGCCTTGGCCGGGACGAGGTAGTTGAGCACCACGCCGGCGCCCATCAGCAGGCAGGAGACGGTGATCGCGAAGGCCGGGGTGCGGCGGGAGTTGAGCCCGGTGAGCCGCCCGGGGGCCTGGCCGCGCAGGGCGAGGTCGCGCAGCATGCGGCCGGTGGAGTACATCCCGGAGTTGCAGGAGGAGAGCGCGGCGGTGAGCACCACGAAGTTGATGATGCCGGCCGCCGCCGGGATGCCGATCTTGCCGAAGGCGGCGACGAACGGGCTGACGCCCGGCTGGAACTCGGTCCACGGCACGAGCGCGAGGATGACCGCCAGGGCGCCGATGTAGAACAGCGCGATGCGCCAGGGCAGCGTGTTGATGGCGCGCGGCAGGGTCTTCTCGGGGTTCTCGCTCTCGCCCGCGGTGACGCCGACGAGTTCGACGCCCAGGTAGGCGAACATGACGATCTGCAGGGTCATCACGGTGGCGCCGATGCCCTTGGGGAAGAAGCCGCCGTTCTGCCACAGATGGGTGATCGACGCGGTGTCACCGGCCTTGCTGAAGCCCAGGGTGAGGACGCCGACGCCGATCAGGATCATGCCGATGATGGCGGTGACCTTGACCATGGAGAACCAGAACTCGATCTCGCCGAACAGCTTCACCGAGATCAGGTTGGCCGCGTAGAGGATCACCAGGAAGGTCAGCGCGCTGATCCACTGCGGGATGTCGGGCGCCCAGAACCGCACGTACACGGCGGCGGCGGTGGTCTCCGCCATGCCGGTGACGACCCAGAACAGCCAGTACGTCCAGCCGGTCACGTAACCGGCGAACGGGCCCAGGAACTCCCGCGCGTACTCGGCGAAGCTGCCGGAGACCGGGCGGTAGGTGAGGAGTTCGCCGAGGGCCCGCATGATCGCGAAGATCACCACGCCGGCGACGGCGTAGGAGAGGATCAGGCTCGGGCCGGACCTGGAGATCGCGGTGCCCGCACCGAGGAAGAGGCCGGTGCCGATGGCACCGCCGATCGCGATCATCTGGATCTGGCGGCTGCCCAGCCCGCGGTGATAGCCCTCCTCGTCCGGTGTCGGGTCGACCACGTCGTCGTACAGCTGCTCGGCCATGGTGCACCGTCCTGGGTGGGTCTCGTGGGGTGCAGAAGTCGTACCACGCAGGGTCCGGATAGCGGCGTTCATCTGAGCGTTATTTGAGCATGACCTGATATGGTTTGCCCGATTTAACCGGAAATGCCCCGACCGCCCGTCCACATGCTGGACGAAACGGCCGGGGCTTGCCCGAAAGCGGGCAGGATCAGTCCGCGATCGCCTCCAGCAGCGTCTCCTGGAGCGCCCCCAGCCAGACGTACGCCATCACCAGCGGCTTGCGGTCGTCCTCGTCCGGCAGCTCGTAGAGCTCCTCGTCGTCCTCGCTGACCTCCAGCTGGACGCCCAGGGTCAGCCGCAGGTCGTTGAGCGCGCCCAGCCAGTGCAGGCAGTCGGCCGGGTCCAGCTTGAGCACCCCGCCCTCGCCGCCGAGCCGGTCGAGCATCCGGACGACGTGCAGCGCGTCCTCGCGCTTGCGGGCCCGCAGATCCACCTCGGTGTAGCGGCGGAACTCGCCCGAGGCGGCGCGGCTCTCCGGGTCCTCCGGCTTGGCCGGGTCGCCGTAGGCGTCCGGGAAGAGCCGCGCGAGCATCGGATTGGCCGGCGCCTCCGTCGGGCCCTCGGCGAACAGCGCGGCCAGCGGATCGCCGCCGTCCCCGCCCGGGCCGGGCCCGATCATCTGCACCATCCCCACCTCCAGGGAGCGCAGGATGGAGACCTCCAGCTCGTCCAGCGCGATCGCCGCACTGCCGCCGCCGGCACTCTCGAACAACCCAGCCATGTCTATCGGTCAACCCGTCTTCGTCGTCTCGGGTGGGTACTGGCTCCGCGGGCCCGCGGCCAGTCGTACCCGCGGCCAGTCGCACCCGCGGTCAGTCGTGCTGCAACGTCGCCCACAGGCCGTAGCCGTGCATCGCCTGGACGTCGCGCTCCATCTCCTCACGGGAGCCGCTGGACACCACCGCCCGGCCCTTGGTGTGCACGTCCATCATCAGCTTCCGGGCCTTGTCCTTCGGGTAGCCGAAGTAGGCCTGGAAGACGTACTGGACGTAGCTCATCAGGTTGACCGGGTCGTTGTGCACGATGGTCACCCAGGGCGTGTCCGGCTCCGTCACCGGCAGTCCTTCGACCTCCGGGCGCTCGATCTCCACGGGCGCGACACTCACCGCCGGGTCCTCCTCGCTGCGCAGTCCGTCCACGCCTCTTCAGCCCCATGCTGCCATCCGAGGGATCCCCGGGCGATTCCGGCCCGGGTCCCACCACGAGAAATCGTCACTCTGACGCTAAGTGGTAGTAGCATCATCCGCATGGACGCCACTTCAGTGCGCGCGGCCGGTTCGACCGCGCTCCTCACCGACCGCTACGAGCTCACCATGCTGCAGGCCGCCCTGCGCAGCGGGGCCGCGCACCGCCGCTCCGTGTTCGAGGTGTTCACCCGCCGCCTGCCCAACGGCCGCCGCTACGGTGTCATGGCGGGCACCGGCCGAGTGCTCGACGCCGTCGAGAACTTCCGCTTCTCCCCCGCCCAGCTCGACTGGCTGGCGGGCCAGGGCGTGGTCGACGACGACACCCTGCGCTACCTCGCCGACTACCGCTTCGGCGGTGACATCCAGGGCTACCCCGAGGGCGAGATCTACTTCCCCGGCTCGCCGCTGCTCACCGTCGAGGGCAGCTTCGCCGAGGCGGTGATCCTGGAGACGGTGATCCTGTCGATCCTCAACCACGACTCGGCGATCGCGGCCGCCGCCTCCCGGATGACCGCCGCCGCCGGCGGCCGCCCGGTGATCGAGATGGGCGCCCGGCGCGCCCACGAGCACGCCGCCGTCGCCGCCGCCCGGGCCGCGTACGTGGCCGGCTTCGCCGCCACCTCCGACCTGGAGGCCGGCTTCACCCACGGCATCCCCACCACCGGCACCGCCGCGCACGCCTTCACCCTGGTCCACGACAGCGAGCGGGACGCCTTCCGCGCGCAGATCGCCTCCATGGGCAAGGGCACCACGCTGCTGGTCGACACCTTCGACCTGCGCGAGGCCGTCCGCACCGCCGTCGAGGTGGCCGGCCCTGAACTGGGCGCCGTCCGGATCGACTCCGGCGACCTCACCCTGCTGGCCCACCGGGTCCGCCGCCAGTTGGACGAGCTCGGCGCCGAGAAGACCCGGATCATCGTCACCTCCGACCTCGACGAGTACGCCATCGCCGCGCTCGCCGCCGCCCCGGTGGACGGCTACGGCGTCGGCACCAGCCTGGTCACCGGCAGCGGCCACCCGACCTGCGCGATGGTCTACAAGCTGGTCGCCCGCGCCGAGGCCGAGGACGGGCCGCTGGTGCCGGTGGCCAAGCGCGCGGCCGGCGGCAAGAGCAGCATCGGCGGCCGCAAGTGGGCCGCCCGCCGGCCCGACGCCGACGGCGTCGCCGAGGCCGAGGTGGTCGGCACCGGGGCGGTCCCCGCCGCCCTGGAACCCCACCTGATGCAGGTGCCGCTGGTGCGGGCCGGCCGGATCGTCGGCCGAGAACCGCTCACCGCCGCCCGCGAACGGCACATCCGGGCCCGGGCCGCGCTGCCGCTGTCGGCCACCCAGCTCTCCAAGGGCGACCCGGTCCTGCCGACCGAACTCCTCCTCTGACCCGGCCCCGGACGACCGACGCGACCCGGCGGACGGCCCCGGGGCCCGCCCCAGGCCTTCCGCCCCCGCGCGCCACTCCCTAAAGTCAGCCGTAGAGTTCCCCTGGAGCTCCCCGAGAACCCCCGAGCCCCGCAGCGGGCCGAGCACTCCCGAGGGCTCCCCCACTCGGGGCCGCCACCGTCGCCGCCCCCCACATCCGAGGATGCGAGCCATGCACCGGGCACTGATCGTCGTCGACGTGCAGAACGACTTCTGCGAGGGCGGCAGCCTGGCCGTCGCCGGCGGCGCCGAGGTGGCCGCCGCCATCACCGACCTGATCGCCGAATCCTCCCCCGGTTACCAGCACATCCTCGCCACCCGCGACCACCACATCGACCCGGGCGACCACTTCTCCGACGAGCCCGACTACGTCAACAGCTGGCCGGTGCACTGTGTCGCCGGCACCGAGGGCGTGGGCTTCCACCCCAACTTCGCCCCGGCCGTCATCTCCGGCGCGGTCGAGGCGGTCTTCGACAAGGGCGCCTACTCGGCGGCGTACAGCGGCTTCGAGGGGCTGGACGAGAACAACCGCGGCCCGGTGGAGTGGCTGCGCGAACGGCAGGTCGACGAGATCGACGTGGTCGGCCTCGCCACCGACCACTGCGTCCGGGCCACCGCCCTGGACGCCGCCCGGGCCGGCTTCACCACCCGCATCCTGCTCGACCTCACCGCCGGCGTCGCGCCGGAGACCACCGCCGCCGCGCTGGCCGAACTGCGGGCCGCCGGGGTCGAGTTGGTCGGCACCCCGGTGGTGAGGCCCTAGTGTCCTGCCGGGGCGGACTCTAGTCGACCATCAGCTCCACCACGTCCGTACCGCCCACCTGGAAGGCCTCGCGGAGTTCGGCGCCGACCGCGTCCCGGTCGGCCGCGAGCCGGGCGCCGGAGACGTACACCACCCGGATCCCCAGGTACTCCATCCGGTGCTGGCCGCCGCGCACCCAGGCGGCCTCGCCCTCGCTGACGCAGCGCAGGTCCGAGTCCACCTCCAACGCGACGCCCCGCTCCGGCCAGTAGAGGTCCGGGACGGCGATGAACGTGCCGCCGCGCATCCGCAGTTCGGGGCCGGCCAGCGGGACGGGCAGCAGGCACTCGTCCACCAGCTCGCCGACCCGGTCCAGGACGAAGTCCCGCTCGCCGGCCAGCAGTTCGTCCAGCGCGGCGCGCACCCGGGGCTCGCCGGTCAGCCCGGACTCGGTCAGCTCGGCCGCCAACTCCCGTACCGTGCACCGGCTGTCGGGCCGGGAGACGGCCTCTCGCAGCACCTCCCGCACCGGCATCGGGACGCCGGCCCCCTCCTCGGTCCACTCGCACAGCGCGTCCGCGACCGCCCGGGCGACCGGCGCGCAGGCCAGGCCGTGCACCGACCGGGCCACCAACTCCCGTCCGGTGCGCCGGATCCGCACCTCGCCGGCATCCTTCAGCCGACGCTGACGGGGCACCAGGACGTCCACCCCGGTCACCGCGGGCAGCCGGGGCACCGCGGCGAAGCCGTACAGCGCGAGCGCGGCCGCACCGGTGATCACCGCCCCCTCGCGGCCCTCCTCGCGGCCGTTCTGCGCCGCGTACAGCAGCGCGGCCCACAGCCGTTGCTCCGGGGTCGGCCCGTCGGACTGCAGCAGGTAGACCCGGGGCAGCAGCCGCCGCCAGGGCCCGCCGCGACGGCAGTGCTCGGTGATGACCCGGGCCGGCACACCACGGGCGCGCAACTGGCTCGCGGTGACGACGTTCTGTTGACGCTTCGCCAGCTCCTCCAGGGACGGTGGCGGCGTGGGAATCCGGTAGCTCATGCCGACACCATCCCCAACCGCCGCGACCCGCCACCGGCCGCCTGACGCACTGTTACCCAACCGTCGCGAAATCGGGATCAGCCTGCACTAAAGTCCCCATACCCTCACCCATTCGGAGTAATTGACGGTCGTCAGGTTGTCGTATCTGATCGAAAACGATCGCCCACCAGGCCGCCTGACCCAGAGTGACCAAGGGCATACGCCGAGGGACCCTCCGCGCGTCAATCCCGCCCCTGGAATTGCCTAGGCTTACGTCATGTCACGTGACGAGACCGCCGGCCTCCGCGCGGCCCAGCTCCGCCTCGGCCGTCTGCCCGGATACGTCCGCCGCCCGGACCCGGCCCGCCGCAGCGGCGAACAGGGCCATACGTACAAGAAGGGCTGGGAGGTCCGCTTCACCGCCCGCAGCGAGGCCGAGATAGCCGAGATCCGCGACCTCGTGGTCGCCGCCGGGTTCGCCCCGGCCAGACCGTTCTTCAAGGGCCACCAGCTCATCCAGCCGGTCTACGGCATGGCCGCCGTCCAGGCCTACCTGGCCGCGAGACAGGCGGCCGAGGAACACGCCGCCCGCACCGCGCTCGGCCGCCGACGACGCGCGCCCGGCGGGCACTCCGCCAGTGGGCACCCGACCGGAGGCGGGCACCGGTGCGAGCGGGAGGAGGCCGCCGCCGGGGCCGCTGCGGCGGCTTCGGCCGCAGCCGCCACCGCCACCGCCACCGCCACCGCCACCGCCGCCCAACTGGCCCGGCGGCGGGCCATCGAGTCCTTCCCCGCCCAGGTCGAGCGAGGCAACGCCGTCGACGACCGGATCTCCCCGACGGAGGCCCGCCCCACGTCCTGACGCCGGACCACCCCAGCCGCGCCTCGGGCTTCGGTCCTCGGGCTTCGGCCCTCGGCTTCGATCCTCGGATTTCGACCCTCGGGCTTCGACCCTCGGGCCGGACGGCCTCAGGCCGCCGGGGCGTGGTCGATGTGCACGGTGGCGGCCAGCAGGCGCGGGACCGCCCGGATCAGCGCCTGCTCCGCCGCCTCCGCCACCCCGTGCGCCGCCACCACGGTGAGCGCACCGTCCACCACCACGTCCGCCTCGGCGCGCAGCGAGTGCCCGATCCACCGCATCCGCAGCGCGCCCACCCCGCGCACGCCGTCCACTCCGCGCAGCGCTCCCTCGGCGGCGTCCACCAGGCCCGGGTCCACCCCGTCCATCAGCCGCCGGCCGACCTCGCGCACCGAGCCCCGCAGCACCACCAGGATCGCCGCCGTGATCAGCAGGCCGACCAGCGGATCCGCCCACGGCAGGCCCAGCCCGACCCCGGCCGCGCCGACCAGCACCGCCAGCGAGGTCAGGCCGTCGGTGCGGGCGTGCACCCCGTCCGCGACCAGCGCCGCCGAACCGATCCGGCGGCCGGTGCGGATCCGGTAGCGGGCCACCCACTCGTTGCCGAGGCAGCCGACCAGCGCGGCCGCCGCCACCGCCGCCAGGTGGTCCACCGGCCGGGGATGCAGCAGCCGGTCCACCGCCGCCAGGGCGGTGAAGACCGCCGACGCGGCGACGGCGAGCACGATCGCCACTCCCGCCAGGTCCTCCGCCCGCCCGTAGCCGTACGTGTAGCGGCGGTTGGCGGCCCGGCGGCCGAGCAGGAAGGCGATCCCCAGCGGGACGGCGGTCAGCGCGTCCGCGAGGTTGTGCACGGTGTCGCCGAGCAGGGCCACCGAGCCGGAGAGGGCCACAATGGCCCCCTGGAGCAGCGCGGTGGCGCCGAGCACCACGAGCGAGATCCAGAGGGTGCGCAGCCCCTCGGCGGAGGCCTCCATGGCGGCGTCCACCCGGTCTGCGGCATCGTGCGAGTGCGGGCGCAGGACGTGGGCGAGACGATGCCGCAGGGCGGCCGTACGGGAGCGCCCGAGCCCGTGCCGGTGGTCGTGGCCGTGGCCGTGGCCGTGGCCGTGATCGCGGGTGTGGTCGTGGGCGTGATCGTTCGCGTGATCGTGGTCGCGATCGTGGGTGTGGTTGTGCGGGTGGTTGTGCGCGCGCGGCTTCGCGCCGTGGGCGTGGACGTCAGCCTCCATAAGGCCTACGGTTGCACATCAACCGACTTGCGGCTATGGCCGTCCTACACCCTCTGACCAGCTGCGACGTGCTCGCAACTACGCCACCCACGCCACTGCGCCACCCTCCCCCCGCCGATCTCCCGCCCGGCCGCCCCACCACCGCTCCACCATCGCGCTCCACCGGTCGACACCGGAACCGGCCGAGCGGCGGCGGGTTCCGGGCATTCAATCCGATTGGTCACCCAGCGCACCGAGGGCATACCGTAGAGTGAGCACAGATGATCGACCGTCAGAAACCCATCTCCCTTTCCGAGAAGCCGAGATGACCATTCGTCACGCGACGTCCGCCGAGCCACCCCCGGGGCCCGGCGAACCGGAGGACGTACCGCTGGAGTTCGCCGCCTTCTGCGAACTCCACCGCCCCCGGTACCTCAGCTACGCCCGGGTGTGGCTGACCGAACACAGCGCCGCGGCCGCCGCCGTCCAACAGGCGTTCGCCGAAATCGCCGTCCAATGGCGCGAGTTACTGGGCAGCTCCAACCCCACCGCGCAGGCCTGGCAGATCCTGCGCGGCACCATCGCCGACCACACCCGGCAGGTGCCCGCGACCCCGGACCACCACCCGGCCGACGACGACCTGGCGATCCTGCACTACGTGGTCGGCCTCGCCGCCCCCGAGATCGCCGACGTCATCGGCACCGACACCGCCAGCGTGGCCGGCCGGCTCCGGCGCACCATGCTGCGCGAGGCCTCCGGCTGGTGAGCCCCTCAGACCCGCTCGCCGGTCACGTCGAACAGGTGGTGCACCGGGTCGTGGATCAGATAGCGGGCAAACGACTCCACGGTGAACCGCGCCCCGTCGCTGCGGTCCCCGGTCCGCCCCCACTGCTCGCCCGCAACCCGCCCGAAGGCCGCGGCCAAGGTCTCCGCTGCCTCCGCCAGCTCCCCGGCCACCACCGCCGGGGCCTGCTCCCCGTAGCGCTCGGCGAGCGCCGTCTCGTCCTGATCCCAGTTCGGGAACAGCGGGCCGTCCTCGTCGAGCATCAGGTTCAACCGGACGTGGAACAGCCGGAACACGTCCCGGACGTGGCACGCGTACTCCAGCCCCGACCAGACGCCCGGCGCCGGACGCCGCCGCAGCCCCGCCCCGTCCCCGGCCAACAGGGCAAGCCAGGCCTCCGCATTGGCGCGGACCATCCCCGCGACGTCCTCCCGGACCACCGCCGGGGTGTCCAGCCCGCAGTCCGGGCACGGGCGTTCCAGCACCCAGGTCCAGTCCTTGCCGTCCGGAACGATCACGTCCGCCGGGTCCACACCGCGCTCGCCGCGCTCAGAAGTACTCATGGCCCCAGCATGGCCACCGTGCCGCCCACCCCACCAGCAGCAGGGGCGCCAACCGCCGCCAAGATGCTGCCAGTCCGGCCGGGGCGCCTCGCTCCTCACCGATACGGAGACGACCCCGGGCCCGGCCCGCCTCCCGCAGCCGCCCGCCTGCGCCGCCGCGCCCGCACCACCGACACCACCACCAGCACCACCCCGCCGACCAGCGCCCCCCACAACGCCAGCCCCAGCACCACCCCGACCCCGAACCACCCACCGCGGTCGGCCTGCGCCTCGGGCACGACAGCCTGCTCGCCCGGCGGCTCCGTCGCCTCCCCCGGCGGAGCCCCCTGCGACTCCCTCCGCCCCACCAACGGATTCTCCCGAGGCCCGCTGTCCACGGCCGGATTCGCCTCCAACGCCTTCGCCGGCGCGAGGATCCCGTAGCCGTACTTGTCACCGGGCACCGCCGACCCGTCAGCCGGCGCGGCAGCGGACTTGATCAGCCGGTTGATCACCTGCCCGGCGGAGAGCGCCGGGTACTTGGCCCGGATGAGCGCGGCCGTGGCGGAGACGTAGGCGGTCGCGTCCGAGGTGCCGTTACCGACGCCGTAGCCGGCGGAGGTCTTGGCACTCGCCCGGTAGATCTCCGCCCCGGGGGCGACCAGTGTGGTCTCCGGTCCGTAGCTCGACTTCTCCCACAGCCGCCCCTGCCGGTCCACCGCACCGACTGCCACTACTCCGGGGAAGGCTGCCGGGTACTCGACCTGAGCGGCCTGGTTCCCGCTGTTTCCCGTCCCGGCGATCAGGAGCACATCATGGTCGACCGCGTACTTGATCGCCTCCCTGGTCGCCTGGTCCGCTCCGGAGTAGCCGCCGATGGACATGTTGACCACCTTGGCACCGTGGTCGACGGCGAACCGGATCGCCTGCACCAGACCGACCTGTGCCACGGCGCTGTTGGACTCCCAACTCACCCGAATCGGGAGGATCCTGGCCTGCGGGGCCAGACCCATGATGCCGGCCCGGTCGCCGTGTCCGTGGCCGGCGATGAGACTCGCCATCCCGGTGCCGTGGCCGTCCTTGTCGACCGTGCCGTCCCCGCCGTCACCGGAGAAGTCCGCCCCAGGGAGCACTTGTCCGGTCAGATCCTGATGGTCCTTCATGACACCGCTGTCGATGACGGCAACCGTGACGCCGCCGCCCCGCGACACCGGCCACAGCTCGGTGTCCGCCCGGTAGTCCCCGAGTACCCACTGCGCGTCACGGACACTGTCCGCTCCGGCCGGTCCCGCCCCGATCGCCGCGACCAGGCTCCCTGTCACCAGCACAGCCGCCCCGCGCCCAAGCCGCCCGTACCTCAAGCCCGGTCACCCCACTCAGCACAGCGGCGCCCCCGCGGTACACGAACCACGAGGGCCCCGATCGAATCACCCGGTCGTCTGAGAACCAGGAGTCATTTCACCACGTTCGGATTGACGGGCGCGTCCTCCGCCCAGGTCTCCTCGTCCTCGACCAGGTAGTCCGGCCGCTTGCGGCCGTTCTCCTTGTCCTTGGTCTGCCCGCGGGCGCCCCCGTACGGGACCGCAGACGTCTGGGACGGCGCGGGAGCACCCGCCGACTCCGGTCGCGGTCGATTGCGCATCCCAAGGCCCGACCCGCCCTCGGTGAAGGCCCACTTGCCGTTGGAGGCGCCTTCCTTGGCTGGGGTCCGGCCACCCGGCACGGCTCCCGGTCGTTCACCCACGCCCACCACCGTGCCCCCGGCCCGGCCCGACGTCGGGCCTGCCGACCCGGCCCGGCCTCCCGGACCCGGGCCGTCACCGTGAACGCCCTCCGAGGTCTGCCCACTGCCACCGCGAACAGCGCCGGGTCCGGTCAGCTGGTTGCCCCGACCCCCGGGCCCTCCTTCGGCGGCCGCCTGCTTCTCCCGCGCCCGGTCGAGCAAGCCTGGCGTCGTTCCAACACCGCCAGGTCCGAACCCGCCGGGGCCGGCGGCGGTCTGGCTTCCGGGCCCCGAGGAGACCGGTGTGCCCGTCACCCCGGTCGACGACGCTCCCGCGGCCGTCGTCAGCTGCGAGGTGCTCACACCGTCCACTGCCGTTACCGCGCCGACGTTGGCCGGTCCCGGTTTGGCCGGTCCCGGCTTGACCGGGGCCTCGGTCGCCCGGCCCGTGATCCCGGGATCCGAAGGTACCGAGGTCCTCCCCGAGGCAGCGGGGGGCTTCGGAGAGGCACTGGTGCTGCTCGACGTCCGGTCCCGGGGCGGCACGGCGGTCGCCTCGGGTGGGGTGCCAAGGCCGCCGAGCGAACCCAGGTTGCCGACCCCCATGCCGGTCATCAGGCCGCCCACTGCGGCCACTCCCCCTTGGTCGGCACCGGTCTTGTCGGTGAAGTCGTCCAGTCCACCGGGCTTCAGCGGGGACGGCGGCTTCAGGGCCGGGGTGGCGATGCGGTAGTGCATGGCGAGGGTCTGCATGACGGTGGCGGCTTCGGCTTTTCGGCGGTCGGCGACGGGGATGTGGTCGTCGTCGCCGCCGAAGACGGAGGAGACGCCGTCGCCGACGGTGTCCTTGACCTTCTCCCAGGTGCTGGGTTCCTCGGGCATGTCGCGTTTGGCCTTGGCGATGGCCTCGGACATGGCGTGGAGGGTGTTGGCCGCGTCGTTGGCGTAGGAGGCGGCGTTGTTGATGCCTGCGGCGAGGTGGAGCATGCGGGTGTGGAAGGCGTCGCTGGTGGTGCCTTCCCAGGTGACGGCGGCTTCGGTGCTGGCGCGCGTGAGGGTGGTGCGGATGGCCTTGAGGGTTTCGGCGGCGCGGCGCCAGGGGTCACCGGCGGCCATGACCTCGCCGGGGTTGAGAGCCTCCGCCATCGCGCGGAGTTGGGCGTGGCTGTATCTGGTGAAGTCGGTGTAGGCCATGGGTGGTTCGCCTCCGTTCGGGCTCGGCCGGCGGTCGCCGGGAGTTGACGACGGGCGTTACCGGGCGGATGGGCCGCCGTCGCGGGTGGGCGGGGTGACGGTGTGCTCGTAGGCGGCCTTGCTGCTTGCGGAGGGGTTGGCGATGGACCAGCCGTCGTCGCCGAGTTTGAGCTTCTTCGCGGTGTGCTGGTCGTGTTCCTCGTAGTTGGTGGCGGTGAGTTCGGCGTTCTTCTGGGCGTCGTCGACGGCCTGTTGGAGTTGGTTGAGCACGTCGCGCAGGCCGTCGCGCATGGTGTTGTAGCGGTTGTGGATCTCGGCGGCCTCGGCGAAGGTGCCGAAGGAGGTCTTGGCGACGCCGCTGCGCCCGTGCGTGTCGGTGCCGTCGGCGTGGTGCTGGAATTCGGCGAGCAGGAGCCGGACCTGGGCGGCGAAGGCGCGGAGTTGTTCGACCTCGACGCGGTAGCCCTGGCCGCCTCCGCCGGTCGTGCCGGTCCCTGTTGCCACGTCGGCGCCTCCCCCGTGCGTCCGCGAGTCGCTGCCAGGGGTCGGGCCCCGGTGTCCATGTCTAACACACCGGGCCCGAATCCCGCCTGGTACATGGTCAGTTCGCAGGCGTCCCCGACCGGAGGGCGTCGGCGAGGGCGCGGCGGCAGAGGGAGTCGGCGTGCCGGGTGGTCTCGGGGAGCCGGTAGTCGCGGGCGAGGTGGAGGGTGGTGCGGACGGCGGTGTCGAGGCCGATGCGGTGGCCGATGGAGACGTAGACGGGTTTGACGCCGGGACGGGTGCGGAGGGCACGGCCGACTTCTTCGCCGGTGGCGGGGTCGGTGAGCGGGGTGGTGGAGCCGCGGGGGGCGTCGGGGTCGCGGTGGTCGAAGGTGAAGGGGGTCTTGGCGACGCCGAGGGTGCGCAGGCCGGTGAGGACGCCGAGGTGGCTGGCGAGGCCGAGGCGGCGGGGGTGGGCGAGGCCGTAGCCGTCGCAGACGACGGTGTCGGGGGTGCGGGTGAGGGCGGCGAGGGCGTCGAGGACGGCGGGGAGTTCGCGGAAGGCGAGCAGTCCGGGGGTGTAGGGGAAGGGGATGCGGCCGACGGCGGTGGCCTGTTCGACGACGGTCAGGGTGTCGCGGTCGAGGAGGACGGCTGCGGCGGCGACGAGGTCGTGTTCGTCGTCGTAGGCGACGTCGACGCCGGCGATGAGGCGGCCGCCGTCCGGGGCGACGGCGTCGCCGGGGTCGTCGTGGGTCTGGACGAGGGGGCGCAGGCGTTCCTGTTCGGCGAGTGCCTGGGCTTCGGTGGTGGGCCAGTCGGCGGGGATGGGCACGGGCGGTTCCCTCGGTGTGGCGGGTCGGGCGCGGTCCTGTTCACCGTATCGAGGGGGCGGACGACCCCGGGGTGAGCCTGTGCGCCCCCTGTGCCCCCGGTCCGGCGGGTTAGCCTCGACTTACCGAACTCCCTTGCCGGGTAGGACCCTGGAACCGGCACCATTCCCGCTCGTTTCCCCCGACGTGCGAAGGACCCCCGCCATGCCGCGTCCGTCCGCTGCCCAGTACTGCCTCGGCTCGTTCACCGTCGTCGCCGCCACGGTGGCACTGCTGGCCGTCTCGGGCGCCTCGGGCGTCCTGGAGGTCGCGGTGCTGGTGGGGTTCGCGCTGGCGCTCGGCACCCTGGTGACGGTGTTGTCGCTCGCCATGTCCGGCAGGTCGGCGGCGGGGGCGGCCTCCCCGGCGCCCGCCGGGCGCGAGTACGCCCGGCAGCGCTGATCCGCCGCCGGGCGTCGCGGTCCGCCTGACCGGGTCAGTCGGTGGTAACCACCACGGTCTTCGCGGCCTTGTCGTGGATGCACTGCCGGTAGGGCTTGTCGAAGACGCCGAACAGCCCGTCGATGATCCACCAGAGGGCGGCGCAGCAGAGCACGGCCGGGAGGATGTAGACGGCCGCGCGGGTCCAGGCGGCGGCCTGGGTGGGCTTGTTCCCGTCGATCAGCATGGCGACCCGGATGTGCATCGCCTTCTTGCCGAGGGTCTGGCCGTCCCGGCTGAGCATCAGCGCCTCGTAGAGGAGGTAGATGGCGCAGCCGAGCCAGAAGGCGCCGGCCGAGCCGGAGCGGTCGCCGAGGTTGGCGAAGGGGGCCACCACGATCACGCCGACGGCCTGGATGAGGACGTAGTCGATCAGCCGGGCGACGATGCGCCGGGGCCAGCTGCCGATCGGCGGCATGCCGGGAACGGGGCCGGCGCCGGGGGCTCCGTGGCCGGCGGGGCCGTAACCGGGCGGGGGCTGGCCGTAGGGGTTCTGGCCGTAGCCGGGCTGGCCGTAGGGGCTCTGACCGTGGGTCGGTCCGCCGTAGGTGCCGCCGTACGCACCGGGGCCGCCGGGCGGGGCATCGGACGGGCCGCCGGTGGGCGGCGGGGCGGGCGACGGGTTCGGGTCCGACGGCCGGCCTTCCGGCGTGCCGCCGCCCGGCTGCGGGGACTGCTTGTCGAAGGAGGGCTGGCCGCCCCCCTCCGGCTGGGGGCCCGAGGGGTCGTGGGTGCTCATCCCTCGAGTAGAACATCACACATTCTCGCGTTTTGGGAGATTCTGTCCGTTTTGCCGCCCCGGGCTCGAAGGGACCTTCACCGAAACCTTCGCCGGACCTTCGCGCCGTCAGGCGGCCGCCGGGCCCGACGGCCTCAGTCGCGGACCACCCGGGTGCGGGCCGCCCGGTCCTGCCAGCCGCGCCGGACCGGACGGTCGAACACCGGCCAGACCAGGCCGACGAGCAGCACGAGGCCGAGTTGCCTGACGGCCCATCGGAGCAGTGAGCGGCCGAGGCCCAGCCTGATCCGGGAGGCAGGGGCGGCGGCGTCCACCACCCGGATCCGGGCCAGCCGCTTGCCGAAGGTCTGGCCGGTCCGGGCGGTCGGCAGCACCTCGCAGAGCAGGCTGACGAAGAGCAGGATGCCGAGCAGGACCGCGACCTTGCCGAGCACCACGTCGTCCACCAGCCAGACCTGGACCTGGCGCCGGGTGAGGGCGCTGGCCATCCGGGCCTGGTCGAGCTTCTGCTGGAGGTGCTCGGACGCGGAGTTGCCGAGCGGGATGCCGGCGGCGACGGCGACCACGAGGAGGGCGGCGGTGTCCACGGCCCGCGCGGCCAGTCGGCGCCCGAGGCCGGCCGGCACCGCCGGGGCGGAGCGGCGCCGGGCGACGGCCTCCCGGGCCGGGCGCGGCACGGGCAGCGACGCGGCGGGCGTCGGGGCCGGCACCGGGGCGGATACGGCGGCGGCCGGGGCAACCGGCTCAGGCTCGACCTCGGCCTCGGCCTCGACGGCACGCTCGACTTCGCGCACGACCACCGGAACGGACCCGGTGACGGACGCCAGGGTCTCCCGTACCGCCACCGCCGTCGGGGCGGCAGCCGTGACCGGCGCAGCGACGGCGGCCGCCTCCACGGCCACCGACGTGACGCTCGATACGCCGGCCGGGACACCGGCCGGGACGGCAATCGGAGCACTCGCCTCGCCCGCGCGCCCCTCCTCGGCCTCGGGCGCCCCCGGAAGCACTCCCCAGGAGACCCAGCGCGACGCATCACCCGTCTCCGTCAGCCCCCGCTGCGCCCGCGGATCGGCCTGCCAGCCGGGCTCCTCCAGCCCGGTAGCCGAAACCTCGACGACCGGCTCACCGAAGACCGGTTCGCCGAACCCCGCCTCACCGAACGCCGGCCCCTCGAACACCGGCCCCTCGACCGCCGGCCCCTCGACCGCCGCCGCCTCCACCCCGGACGGCCCGACCGTCCGGAACACCGGCCCGCCGATCACCTCCGCCACCCGCGACCCGAGGACGAACTTCGCCCCGCCCGTGGTCTGGTCGAGGTACACGGGCCCGGTGTCCCCGCCGCCGACGGCCCCACCCCAGGACGGCTCCGCAACGGCCAGTCCCGCAACGGCCGGCTCCGGCGCCATCGGCGGCGGCACCGCCCGCGCCGCCGCCGTACCGGGGGCGGGCCGCCGGTCCGCGAACCGGGGCGGCTCCAGCACCTCACCCTCGGCGGGCGCGGGCCGACTGGTGCCCGGCACCCAGGCCGAGCCGCCCCAGTACCGGACGAAGCCGGGGATGGAGGGATCGGGATAGTAGCCCGGCTCGGGTCCGACGGCCGGGTCGCCGGCGGCGGCGAAGGGGCGGTCCGTCATGGGGGTCTTCTTTCCTGGCGGGTCCTGGCGGGGCCGACGCGGCACACCCGCCCGGCGCGCCCGCGAGCCGCCCGGCACGCGTGGGGCGCCGCCGGTAGGCGGACAGTCGCCGGGCAGTCACAAAGGGTAGTACCTCACCAGGGCGCCGACGGAAAGTTGGCGAATCACCGGACAGCGGGGGGCCGTCCGGGGTAAGGACGGCCGACCGGCCCCGGCGTGCGACAGATGTCCGCACGCCGCGACCCCGGCCGTTCACCACCCCTCACCGAACTTCCCGGAGAAATCCCGGAAACGTGTGTAAGAGCCGGTGTGGACCGACCTCTCAAGAGGTCAACGGGCCCGGAACCGGGCAGGAACCGAAGGCAGAGAGGAAGACGATCATGGAGCTCCCCACCAGCGTGGTCGAGCACGAACTGGAACTCAACCTGGTGCTCTCCCCCGAGCACAGCGTCCCCGTCCCGGCCCGGCTGTCCTACGGCAGCCACGACCCGTACGCGGTGCACATCACCTTCCACCTGGACACCGGCTCGCCGGTGACCTGGGTGTTCGCCCGCGAGCTGCTGGTCGAGGGCACCTTCCGGCCGTGCGGCCAGGGCGACGTACGGATCTGGCCGACCCGCTCGGGCCGGCGCAGCGTGCTCTGCCTGGCGCTGAGCTCCCCGGCCGGGGACGCGCTGCTGGAGGCGCCGCTGCCGGCCGTCGCGGCCTGGCTGGAGCGGGCGCACCGGCTGGTCCCGCCGGGCAGCGAGCTGGCCGCGCTGGACATGGACGGCTCGCTCGCGGACCTGCTTGCGTGAGCGCGCGCGAACGCGAGCGCACGTACGCACACGGGCGGACCGGCGGACCGACGCACACAGGCAGAGCCGCGCACGCGGGCGGACCGACCAACACGGGCAGACCCGCGCACACGGGCGAACCGACGACCAGGAACGGCGCCCCCGCCGGCTCAGCGGGCCGCGGGGGCCTGCTGACGGCCGCGGGCGGCGTCCGGGCCGCCGCCGTCGCGCTGGCCGGGCAGCCGGACCAGCGGTGCGCCGGCGGAGCGTCGCCGTGCCCTTATCCGGATGGCGGCGGCGAGCAGGAAGCAGAGCCCGACCCACGGGTAGATCGAGGTCGACAGCTGGCGCAGCGGTGACATGTGGAGGACGGCCACCCCGACCGGCTTCGTGACCCACATCGCGAAGGAGAGGAACGCGAGCAGCGTCGCCCAGAAGGCGGCCCGCCAGCGCAGCCGGCGGACGGCGGCCGGGCGGGCGTGCTCGACGGAGGCCTCGGCGGCGAGCAGGACGAGCACCGGCACGCACCAGACCCAGTGGTGGGTCCAGCTGATCGGGGAGATCAGCACGGCGGTGACGGCGGCGCAGCAGACGCCCCAGGCCTCGGCGCGGGGCAGCCAGCGGGCGCTGCGGGCGGCCCAGGCCGCGACGGCGAGGCCGGCCAGCGCGACCAGGCCGGCCGCGAGGGTGGCGACGGTGCCGGGTTCGGCGACGTGCAGCAGGCGGGCGACGGCGCCGCGCAGCGACTGGTTGTCGACGATGTACGTCTTGCCGACCCGCGAGGAGTCGTAGAGGTACTTGGTCCAGAAGCCCCAGGTGGCGTCGGGCAGGGCGACGGCGCCGATCAGGAAGGTGCCGAGGAAGGTGAGGCCGGCCACGATGGCGGCCCGGATCCGGCCGGTGATCAGCAGGTAGACGGCGAACAGGCCGGGGGTGAGCTTGAGGCCGGCGGCGATGCCGATCGCCATGCCCTTGCTGCGGCGGGCGTCCGAACGGGTGAGGTCCCAGAGGATCAGGCAGGCGAGCGCGAGGTTGATCTGCCCGTACCGGAGCGTGGTGAACACCGGTTCGAGCCAGACGCCGAGGCCGGTCACCAGGACGACGCCGATCGGCCGCAGTTCGCGGCGCGGCCAGCCGACCAGCTTGAAGGACAGGTGGGTCAACAGGGCGAGCAACCCGAGGTTGCCGAGAGTGATCGCCACCCGGAGGAACGGGACCGGGAACCAGGTGGTCGGCACGAACAGCATCGCCGCGAACGGGGGGTAGGTCGCGGGCAGGTTCCACTCGGTGACGCGTAGTGCGTACAGGTCGTCGCCGTTGGCGACGGCGGCGCCCTCGGCCCGGTAGACGATCATGTCGACCATCGAGGTGTGGACGAAGTGGCGAACCACTGCGTACACGACCAGGGACAGGAGCGCCACGGCCGAGGCGGCCAGCAGCGGTCGGCGGGGGGCCTCGCGCAGCGCGCGGACGGGGGCGCCGAGTGCGTCCCGCAGCCGGTCCGACAGGGGGGCGGGCGCGGGGTCGGGTGCGGTCCGCACCGGGCTGCGCTCGTCTTGCACCGCTGTCACCAGTCCACTCCGTCCACCGCTCGACCAACCGCCGACGATACCGGATGCGGCCCCGCCCGGCCCGGGCACGATTAGTCACGGAACGTGACGAATGTGCCCCGACCGGCTGTACTCCGTTGCGGGCGGAACACGGACGGCCGGGGCTGCGCGAAGGGGCGCGGGGCCTCAGCCGGTGCAGGCGAGAGGGCAAAGGGGCGAGAAAGCGCCCGAAGCCGACCGGGCGGCCGTCACTTCTGGAACAGCGTGCCCCGGCTGCGTCGCCGCCCGGCCCGCGCGGGGGCGCCGTCCGGGCGGGTCTGCAGCCGGAGCCGGATCTCCGCGCCGCCGAGCACGGCGGAGCGGCCGAGCGCCAGGTCGCCGCCGGTGGACTCGGCGAGCTTGCGGGCGATGTCGAGGCCGAGGCCGGTGGAGCCCTCGCCGCCGTGGCCCTCGCCGCGCTTGAGGGCGGCGGCCGGGTCGCTGAAGCCGGGGCCGGCGTCGCCGACCAGCACGATCACCGAGCTGTCGGTGGCGAGCACGTCCACCGAGAAGGCGGTGCCGACGGCGGTGTGCCGGAAGACGTTGCCGAGCAGCGCGTCGACGGCGGCGGCCAGGTCGGCGCGCTGGATCGGGACGGGCGTCGCCCGGTCGGCTCCGGCCAGCTGCCAGCGGCGCCCCTCGTCCTCGGCGAGCGCGGACCAGAAGCCGACCCGCTCGCGGATCACCTCGGCGACGTCGCAGCCGACCGCGACGGCGGGCGCGTCCTCGGGGGCGCGGCGGGCCGAGCGGATGATCTGGTCGACCTCGCGCTCCAGTTGGGAGACCGCGTGCCGGGTGGCGTCGGCGGCGTCGCCCTCGCCGAGCGAGGCGGCGTTGAGCCGCAGCACGGTCAGCGGGGTGCGCAGCCGGTGCGACAGATCGGCGGCCAGTTCCCTTTCGGCGGCGAGGAGTTGGACCACCCGGTCGGCCATGGTGTTGAACGCGTGGGCGGCCTCGCGCAGTTCCTCGGGGCTGCCGGCGGCCTGCTTGCCGTCCGCCGGGACGCGTACCGCGAGGTTGCCGGCGCCGAGCGAACGGGCGGCGGCGGCGAGCCGGCGGGCGGAGGCCACGATCCGGCTGCCCATCCGGTCGGCGACCAGCACCGAGATGGCGACCAGGCCGAGCGCGACCGCGGAGAGCACCAGCCAGGCGGTGGAGACGCCCCGGGTCAGGTCGCCGTCGGCGACGAACACCTCGACCACGGCGGTCCGCCCGGTGTCCACCGCGACCGGCTGGAGCAGCGCGTACCCGCCCGGCACCTCGACGGTGAAGGAACGGCCCTGCCCGCCGGCGGTGGACACGTCGCCGGCGGCGGCGCGGGCCTCGCCGAGGGTGGGCCCGCCGGGGCCGTCCACCCCCGGCAGTACGGCCTGGTCCGCCGAGGCGGGCGGTACGGCCTGGGCCGCCGGCAGGTGGACCGCCATCCGGCCCTGCCCGCCGGCGTCGGTGCTGGCCAGGGCGCGGTTGATGGCGTCCTGGTCGGTGGTGATGGCGAGGGCCGGGCCGAGCGCTGCGGCCTGCCGCTCGGCGGCGGTGAACGCGCGGTCCCTCGCGGTCTGCTGGACCATCAGGCCGAGCGGGATGAGGAAGGCCAGCGCGACCATCGTGGTCCCGGCCACGGCGGCCTTGACCAGGGCCCAGCGCAGCGAACGCCCGGACTTCCTCATGTCCGGTGCTCCACCGGTCCCCCGGCGGCCTCCAGCCGGACCCCGACACCCCGGACGGTGTGCAGGTAGCGGGGGTTGGAGGCGGTCTCGCCGAGCTTGCGGCGCAGCCAGGAGAGGTGGACGTCGATGGTCTGGTCGCCGCCGTAGGTCTGCTGCCAGACCTCGGCCAGGATCTCCTTGCGCGGCACCACCACGCCGGGGCGCCCGGCCAGGAAGGCCAGCAGGTCGAACTCGCGCCGGGTCAGGTCGAGCGGCCGCCCGTCCAGCGCCGCCTCGCGCCGCTGGAGGTCGATGGCGAGCCCGCCGACCCGCAGCACCTGGGCGACGGGGGCGGCGCCGCCGCCGAGCCGGCGCAGCACGGCGGCCATCCGGGCGCTCAGGTGCTCCCCGGAGAAAGGTTTCACCAGATAGTCGTCGGCGCCGTCGTTGAGCAGCCGGACGATCTCGGCCTCGTCGTCCCGCGCGGTCGAGATGATCACCGGCACATTGGTCAGGCCCCGGATCATCTTGAGCGCCTCGCTGCCGTCCAGGTCCGGCAGGCCCAGGTCCAGGATCACCAGGTCACAGCCGACCTGGGCAACCTCCCGCAGCGCCTCAAGTGCCGTGCCCACACTGCGGACCGCATGACCGGTGTCGGTCAGGTGCCGGATGAGGGCGGAGCGTACGAAGGGGTCGTCCTCGACCACGAGCACTGTTGCCATGGCCCTGCACGGTACGCCATCGGCGGGCAGTGGTCTGTACCTCGGGGTGGCCTCCGGACCTTGTGCAACTGCCGTGACTGATAACGGGGCTGTCCGTCTGCACCGACCCGGGATACGGCAGGATGAGCGGACGATGCGGAACGGACTGGTACAGCTCGGCGCCTGGGCGGCGGCCACCGGGGCGGCGGTGGCGCTGTCCTGGCTCGGCGTGCACGCGGTGCTGACCGGCGCCGCGTTCGAGCAGCCCACGGCGCTGCCGCTGCCCTCCCCGAGGGTCGACGGCACGCCGCACACCGCGACCGCCACCCCGGACCAGGGCCGACCGGCCACCCAGACCGCGGCCCCCTCCCCACCGGCCTCCCCGGCCGCCGCCACCACGACGACGACGCGCGGGCCGGCCGCCCCCACCGCAGCCACCGCCCCGCAGCCCACCCGCCGCCCCACGCCCACCGCCACCGCGACGTCCTCCGTGAAGAGCTACCCGGTGCCGGGCGGCAAGGTCGCCCTGGACATCCGCCCCGACAAGGCCTCGCTGGTCTCCGCCACCCCGGACCCGGGCTGGCAGATGCAGGTGTGGAACGGCGACCAGTGGATGCGGGTGGACTTCACCAGGGGCGAGCAGGCCAATTCGGTCTTCGTCTACTGGAACGGCCACCCGCCCGTGGTCGAGACGGCCATCCGCTGAAACCGCCTCACCAGGCCTCGAACGGCAGGTACCCCGGCAGGTACGGCCCGGCGTAGCCGGACCGGTCGACCAGCGTGTGCCTGGTCCCGCCGGGCACCCCGATCGTCGCGAGCACCACCGTGCCGAAGCGGTCCCGCGCCTCGTACGGCTCGGCCAGCGACAGCGCACCCCGGTCCACCGCGTAGTCGTAGGCGTAGTAGACGTCCGGCACGCTCACCGCGAGGTCCAGCACCCCGTCCCCGTGCCGGGCCAGGTACCCGGCCAGCTCCCGGCCGCGCGGGCCGATCACCTGGACCAGCGAGGTGAGCACGATCCGGGTCCCGGGCGCGTCGAGCACGTACGAGACCGTCTCCGGCTCCCCGGTCTCCGGCCCGGCGTACGCGCTGCAGCGCAGCCCGAGCGCGGCGGCGTAGCGGCGGGCGGCCCGCTCGGAGTCGCCGACCGCGAAGACCACCGCGTCGGTGCGGCCCGTCGGAAGGGGGTGGGGCTCTCCGAGTCCCGCGGCGAGCAGGACGGGTTCGGCGGCGGTGTCGGTCATGACGGCCCTCCCGGTAGACGTACGGGACCACGGTGGGTGCGACCACGCGCCGGGGTGGGGCCCGGTGCACGGGGTTGTGGCTGGAGGGTGGCGCCGAGCCGACCGGCGCGCAACTGTTCCGTTTCCTCCTGGTCAAGCTGTGCGCCGGGGCGGGAGAATCAGCGGCGCCGCTGTACAGAATGCCCACCGGAGGACGGAGCCGCGATGCCCACCGCCCACTCCCCGAGCTCCCCCGGCTCGCCCAACTCCCCCGCCCCGCAGGGTGCTTCGGCAGGCGCCGGGCCGGTCGGCGGGAACGACACGATCGACGCGCTGGACGGCCGGCTGATCCGGCTGCTGGCCGAGGAGCCCCGGATCGGGGTGCTGGAGTGCTCGCGCCGGCTGCAGGTCGCCCGGGGCACCGTGCAGGCCCGGCTGGACCGGCTACAGGCCAAGAGGGTGATCGGCGGCTTCGGCCCGGAGGTCGACCCGGCGGCGCTCGGCTACCCGGTGACGGCCTTCGCCACCCTGGAGATCTCCCAGGGCCAGGGCGCGGACGTGCGGGCGCACCTGGCGAGCGTGCCGGAGGTGCTGGAGCTGCACACCATCACCGGGGCCGGGGACATGATGGTGCGGATCGTGGCCCGCTCCAACGCCGACCTCCAGCGGGTGATCGACCGGGTGGTGGGCTTCGACGGGATCGTCCGCTCGTCCACCGCCATCGCGCTGGAGAACCCGGTGCCGTACCGCATCCTGCCGCTGGTGGACCAGGCCGCGGCCGAGTAGGCCGCCGTCTGCTTCGCCTGGTACCGGCAGGGCGAGGTCGAACTGGTCGACGCGGCGCCCGCCCCCGGCGCGCCGCTGATCGACCCGGACCGGTTCCGGATCGGCGCGCACGCCCACTCGGCCGGCAAGACCCTGCTGGCCCTGATGTCCGCCGAGGAGCGCCGGGCGCACCTGGCCCGCTACCCGATGGGCGTTCACCCCGTACACCCTGCGGGAGCCCGCGCACCTGCCGATGCTGCCCCGGCAGGGGCCGCAGCGCGCCGCCCCGATCACCCAGTGTCAGGAGTACGCGCTCGGCACGGCCGGGGCGGCGGTGCCGATCGTCGCGGGCAACGGCATCGCCGCGGTCTCGGTCTCGCTGCCGATGGCCCAGGCCCACCGGTTAGCCGGGATCGCCGCCCAGCTGCGGACCCGGCTGAGCGACGACGTCGCCTCGGTGGCCTTCGGGCTCTGACCGGCGGCCGGTCCGGTCAGCAGCCGGGGACGCTGCCGCCGCTCTTCAGCGCCTCCAGCGCCGAGACCGCCTCGCCGAGCGTGCCGACCGGCACCAGTCGCAGCGTCCCGGGCGTGTTCACCTTGGCGTCCGTGCACTCGTCCCTGGGCAGCAGGAACACCGTCGCGCCGTCCCGGGCGGCCGCCTGCGTCTTGAGCGGGACACCGCCGACCGCGCCGATGACGCCCTGGTCGTCGATGGTGCCGGTGCCCGCGATCTTGAGCCCGCCGGTGAGGTCGCCGCCCTTGCCGTCACCGGCGAGCTTGTCGATGATGCCCAGCGCCAGCATCTGACCGGCGCTCGGGCCGCCCACGTCGCCCAGGTCGACCTTGACCTTCACCTGGTCCGGAGAGAGGTGGAGGTAGCCGAGCGCGGCGGCGGTGGCGCTGTTCTGCGACTCGACCATCTGCCGGGCGGTCTGTTCCTCGGCCTTGGCCGGGTTGCCCGGCGGGTAGACCGTGTCGGTCGGGCGCACCGCCTCGTCCTGGTCGAACCAGGCCCGCAGCGCGCGCCAGAACCCGGTCTTCTCCCCCGGGTTGGTGGCCGAGATGGTGACCATCCGCAGCTCGCCCTCGGTGGCGCGCAGCGGCGCCCCGGTGATGGTGAGGACCGGCTTGTCCTGGTACGTGCCGAGGGTGTCCGCGGTCAGACCCGGCCAGGTGAGCGTGTACGGCAGCGGGACGAAGGCGGTCACGCCGAACAGCGCGGCGACCAGCACCCCGCAGAGGGTGAGCGCGCGGGTCCGCGGGGAGGTCAGGGCCTTGGGCAGCTTGGTGTCGGACACAAGGGGAATCCAAACACACCTCGGGGCCTACCTCAGTGCGTCGGCCACCTCGGTCGCCGCCTCCACCACCCGGGGGCCGACCCGCTCGGGCACCAGCCCGTTCAGCATCACCACGCCGACGCTGCCCTCGATGCCGCTCAGCCCGATCAGCGCGGCGGCCGCACCGCTCGCCCCGGACTGCTCCTCCGCACGGGTGATCACGAAGCCCTGCTCCGGCCGGCGCTGGCTGGGGAAGGTGCGGGCCTCCAGGATCGCCCGGCCGGCGGCGCTCTCGCCGAGCGGGTGGCGCAGCCCGGTGCGGTAGGCGACGTGGAAGTCGGTCCAGCTCGGCTCGACCACGGCGACGGCCAGCGCCTCGTTGCCGTCCACCAGGGTCAGGTGGGCGGTGGCGCCGAGGTCCTCGGCCAGGCTGCGCAGGGCCGGCAGCGCGGCCTCGCGCAGCAGCGGGTGCACCCGGTGCGCCAGGCGCAGGACGCCCAGGCCCACCCGGGCGCGGCCGCCGATGTCCCGGCGGACCAGGCCGTGCTGTTCCAGGGTGGCCAGCAGCCGGTAGACGACGGTGCGGTTGACGGCCAGTCGGGCGGCCAGCTCGGTGACGGTGAGCCCGCGCTCGGAGTCGGCGAGGAGTTTGAGGACCCGGACGCCACGGTCCAGGGTCTGGGAGGTCTCGGCAGTCACGACGGGCATCCTTTCCGCGGCGCTCGCGGGGCAGGCGGCGCCGGTCCGGGTTCGGTGTCGCGCGCAGGTGGGTGGCCGCGCTCGGACCGCGCGGTGTCGTCCTTGACGTGCGTACGGTCCTGCGGCGCCCGTCCCGTGGGGATTGCCCGGTGGAAGAGCGTGGGGGAAAGGTAGTGAAGGAAGTGTCGTGACGGAAGTGGTTGTCCAAAATTCGGTCGTGATCGACACCAACAGCGCGACGAAACCGGGGCAGAAACACCCATTTCGCCGGGCCCGTCAGGACGTGGTTCCGCCCCCGGTCCGAAGTCCGGACACACCGGGGCGGACGGCCCGGGCGAACGCCGGGGCGGGCGGACCGACTCGCGGCCGCCCGCCGTACCGTTCCGGTGGCTACTTCGCCCACTCGCGGATCTTGGCGATCCGCGCCTTCAGCTGGTTGGCGGTGGCCTGCGCGGTCAGCGGGCCGCCGCACTGGCGGCGCAGCTCGTTGTGGATGGTGCCGTGCGGCTGGTTGGTGCGGTGGTGCCAGGCGGCCACCAGCGCGTTCAGCTCCTTGCGCAGCTCCCGCAGCTCCTGGTGGGTGACGACCGGCCGCTGCTCGGCCGGCAGCTCCAGCAGGTCGGCCTCCTCGGCGGGCTTGCCCTTGCTGCGCTGGATCTGCCGGTGCTGGCGCTTCTGCAGCAGCATCTGCACCTGGTCCGGCTCCAGCAGGCCGGGGATGCCGAGGTAGTCGTCCTCCTCCTCGCTCCCCGGGTGGGCCTGCATGCCGAACTCCATGGCGTTGTACAGCACCCGGTCGAAGACCGCGTCGGAGCCGATCGCCTCGTAGGAGAACTCCTCGCCGCCCGCGCCGTCCGGCCCGTCGTTGGCCCGCTCGGCCTCGGCGAGCAGCCGGTCCTCCTCGTCGAAGAGACCCTCGCCCTCCTTCTTCGGCCGGTCCAGCACGTGGTCGCGCTGGAGCTCCATCTCGTTGGCGAAGCCGAGCAGCATCGGGATGGTCGGCAGGAACACCGAGGCGGTCTCGCCGCGCTTGCGGGCGCGCACGAAGCGGCCGACGGCCTGGGCGAAGAACAGCGGGGTGGAGATCGAGGTCGCATACACCCCGACGCACAGCCGCGGCACGTCGACGCCCTCGGACACCATCCGGACCGCGACCATCCAGCGCGAGTCCCCGGCCGCGTAGTCGGAGATCCGCTTGGAGGCCTCGGTCTCGTCGGAGAGCACCACGGTGGCCTTCTCGCCGGTGATCTCGCGCAGCATCTTGGCGTAGGCGCGCGCGGTGTTCTGGTCGGTGGCGATGACCAGCCCGCCGGCGTCCGGGATCGCCTTGCGGACCTCGGACAGCCGCCGGTCGGCGGCCTGCAGCACGGCGGGGATCCACTCGCCCTGCGGGGCCAGCGCGGTGCGCCAGGCCTGGGCGATCAGGTCCTTGGTCATCGGCTCGCCGAGCCGGGCCTCCAACTCGTCGCCGGACTTGGTGCGCCAGCGCATGTTGCCGCTGTAGCTGAGGAAGATCACCGGGCGGACGACGTGGTCGGCGAGCGCGTGCCCGTAGCCGTAGGTGTAGTCGGCGACGGACTTGCGGATGCCGTCGCCGCCGGCCTCGTACTGGACGAACGGGATCGGGTTGGTGTCGGAGCGGAACGGCGTCCCGGTCAGCGACAGCCGGCGGGTGGCCGGCTCGAAGGCCTCGAAGCAGGCCTCGCCCCAGGACTTGGAGTCGCCGGCGTGGTGGATCTCGTCCATGATCACGAGGGTCTTGCGCGCCTCGGTCCGGTTGCGGTGCAGCATCGGGTTGACCCCGATGCCCGCGTAGGTGACCACGATGCCGTGGTAGTCCCGGGAGAGCGGGCCGGAGGAGTACGCCGGGTCGAGCCTGATGCCTATCCGCGCGGCGGCCTCGGCCCACTGCTTCTTCAGGTGCTCGGTCGGCGCGACGACGGTCACCTGCTGCACCAGGTGGTTGTGCAGCAGGTACGAGGCCAGGGTGAGCGCGAAGGTGGTCTTACCGGCGCCCGGGGTGGCGACCGCGAGGAAGTCGCGCGGCTGCGTCTCGATGTACTTGTCCAGCGCGCCCTGCTGCCAGGCCCGCAGCTTGCCCGCGGTGCCCCAGGGGGCGCGGCCGGGGAAGGCCGGCGAGAGGTGGTGCGAGGCGGCGGGCCCGGAGCCCCGGGCGGGGCCCTGCGGCTCCGGCACGTCGGAGAACAGGGGCATCGAGGAGGCGGCGGCAGTACTCACGGTCTCCGAGGGGGATCATCGCAGGTCAGAGGCGGTTTTTCAGCCCCGTCCCGCGGTCGGGCGGCGATCGGACAACCCGCCCAGCGTACCGGCCCGGCGCCGCCGGGGCGGCCAGGCGAGGCTCCGCGCCGGGCCCGGGCGGCCGGAAACCGACGTGACGCGGATCACATCCGATCGGATCCGAAACCGGGTAATCACGGCCGGTCCCAGGACTCTCACCAGGGTGAGGCCGTCCCGACCCTCCCCCCTGCCGACCGGCCTCACACCGACCCGAAGGGACTCGCCGTGCACACCCCCACCGAAGAGACCGTCCAGGCCCGCCTGATCCTCTCCCCCCACCGCTCCGTCCGGCTGCGGGTCGTCCTGACCTACCGGCCGGAGGACCCGCTCGCCGTCCGGATGGCCTTCCCCGCCGAGTTCTCCCTGGACGGGCCGGCGGACGGCGGCCCGGGCGGGGAGGCCGCCGACGACATCGTCTGGATCTTCGCCCGCCAGCTGCTCTCGGCCGGCCTGGAACTGCCGGCCGGTGTCGGCGACGTCCACATCCGGCCCGCGCTCGGCCGGCGCACCATGGTCGAGCTGCGGGCGCCGGAGGGCACCGCGCTGCTCCAGTTCGACACCACCGACCTGCGGCGCTTCCTGTGGCGCAGCCGGCTGCTCGTCCCCGAGGGCGAGGAGCACCTGTACCTGGACGCCGACCGCGCGCTCGCCGAGCTGCTCGGCTGAGCGGCGGACCGGCGCGCGGCGGCCGGCGTCCGGAGGCGCCCCCGCGCTTCCGGCCGCCCCCCCGGGTCCGGGGCCCGGGTGCCCGTCCGGCGCCGCCGCCCTCAGCCCGACAGCCTGCGCATCAGCCGGACGCCCTGCGCCGGCGTCAGGTGCGGCAGGTACGCCTTGCCGATCGCCCTGGTGATGCTGGGCAGCGCGGCGGGGTCGGGGTACGCCATGTACATCGGCCGGTACTCCGGCTGGAACTTCGCCTTGAACGCGAGCAGCGAGCGGAAGCCGTACACCGGCTCCAGCACCCGGCCCATCCAGTCCAGCATCCGCTGCAGGCCGGTGGGCCCCTCGTCCTGCCCGGAACGGGCCAGCGGCGCGCCGGAGAGCGACAGGAAGCGCGCGCCCTCCTCCTTGAAGCCCAGCGCGGCCGAGGCGATCAGGAACTCGTTGACGCCGCGGAAGCCGTCCGAGCGCCGGCGCATGAAGTCCAGCGTCCAGCCGACCGGCACGCCGTCCTCGTACACCGGCATCCAGCTGGTCAGCCCGTGCACGACGCGCTGCTCGTCCACCGCGATCAGCACCCGGACGTCCGGGTCGTCCAGTTCCTCCAGCCCGCCGAGCGTGAAGCCCATCTCGGGCAGGCCCTTCTCGGAGACCCACTCCTCGGAGATCGCCCGGATCTGGTCCCGCAGCGCGAGCGGCGCCTCGTGGTAGGCCCACCACTCGGCGGTGATGCCCTGCTTGCCGGCCTTGTTGAGCGCCGTCCGGATGTCCTGCCACTTGCGGCCGGTGAAGGCCAGCTCGGGCAGCGCGACCACGGTGTCCTCGGCGACCTGCACCGAGCGCCAGCCGAGCTGCCCGGCGGCGGCCCTGGTCTGCGGGGAGACGCTGTAGAAGCACGGCGTCCAGCCCCGCGCGTCGCAGTACCGGGCGAAGCCGGCCACCGCCCCGGCCCGGGCCTCCGGCGCGCCGAACGGGTCGCCGGTGGTCAGCGCCACGGTGCCCAGCACCCGGTAGGCGACCGCCGCCCGGCCCTCCTCGTCGAACCAGTAGTGGTTGCCGTCCCAGGTGGTGATGAACGACAGCGTCCCGCCGCCGTGCGCGGTGAGCAGCGCCCTGGCCCGGGCGGCCGCCGCCGCGTCGGTGTGCACCACCGGCCGGCGGAAGGCGAGCAGCAGCGCGCTCAGCGCGACCACCCAGAACGCCAGCCCGCAGTACGTCTCCAGGAAGAGCGCCACCGGGCCGACCGCGATCGGGTAGTCCGGCGTCAGGTCGTTGTACGCGGGCGGCAGGAACTGCGCCGGCAGCCCGTGCAGCAGCCTGCGGAAGGTCGCCCCGGGCTCGAACTGGTCGGCCGCGAGGACGCCGAGCCCGGTGTACGCGGCGGAGGCGGCCAGCGCGGCGCCGCCGGTCAGCGCCGCCAGCCGGCGCACCGACCGGCCGGACAGCCGCAGCCGGAACCGCTGGCGGTTGGCCAGCAGCAGGCCGATGGTCAGCAGCGGCAGCAGCAGCGCCTCGACGAAGTACTGGACCGCGTCGCCGCCGACCGGGCCGGAGCCGAGGTACAGCCAGCACAGCAGCCCCGCCCAGAGCAGCTCGGTGGCGATGGTGACCCGCCAGGCGAGCCGCAGCCCCCGGCGCAGCCCCTCGGCCAGGACCAGCAGCAGCGCCGGGAAGACGGCGGCCATCAGGCGGCCCGGGGTGTCGAAGATCCGCTCCACGGCGTGCGCGCGGGCGCAGTCGTGCGCCGAGACCGCGCAGAGGTCGGCCACCTCGTCCGGGCTGAGCCGGTGCGAGAAGTACAGCTCGGAGAAGGTGTTGAACGGCCCGCTGGCGTTGTCGTACAGCGAGGCGATCAGCGGCCCGAGGGCGGCGGCGACCAGGCAGACCGCCACCAGCACCCGGGTCTCGGAGTGCGAGGAGCGGTGGGTGCGCAGCCGCAGCCGGCCCCGGCCGAGCAGTGCGCCGACGCCCAGCCCGACGAGCGCGGCGGCGCACCGCTGGACGCTCTGCAGGTGGCCCACGTAGAGGGTCATGACCAGCGGGACGAGCAGCACCAGCAGGTGCAGCCGGCGGCGCCAGAGCACGGTCAGCCGGTAGCCGAGCACCCCGGCCAGGGTGAACAGGCCGATGGCGGGGCCGACGGCGGTCTGGTCGGCCACCGAGGCGGTCCACTGCTCGCCGACCCGGGAGCCGACCGCGATCAGCCCGGCGCCGAGCAGGGTGCCCGCCAGCTGCCCGCCGACCAGCACCGCGAGCGTGCGCACCCGCCCGAGCCGGTGCTCGGCGGCCGGGCCGACCAGGAGCAGCAGCAGGCTGGTGAACACGTACGAGCCCGCGCCGGAGCACCAGAACAGCGAGGTGAACGGCGTCCACCAACGGCCCTCGGCGAGGGTGGGCAGGCCGACCCCGACCCGGTCGAGCAGCCGCTCCGACGGCCCGTGGGCCAGGCTGCCGGTGGCCGCGCCGAGCGCCCAGAGCCCGGCCAGCAGCACCAGCGTCAGCGGCGCCGAGCGGAGCCACCCGCCGAGTGCCCGGGCCGCCCGGCGGGCCCGCTGCGGGCCCGGCTCCGGCGTCCGGGTGACCGGGCCGCGGTCCGGCCGGTCCGCCTCCTGTTGGCGCTCGCCGACGACGGCGGGCGCGGTGCCGACGCCGATCACCTGATCAGCCCGGTCTGCTGGGCGAGCCAGGGGATCTGCTGGACGATGCCGGGGCGGAACACGACCCAGCCGTGGTCACCCGGCATCAGCTCGAACTTGGCCTTCATCCCGGCCGCCTTCACGGACTTGTAGACCTCCTCCATCTGCGGCCGGAACTCGGTGTCGTTCTTGCCGACCACCATGGCGACGGCGGTGTCCGGGAACCGCTTGCGGGCCATCACCTGGACCGGGTCGACGGCGTCGAACTTCGCCTCGTCCCCGTCGTAGGCCGCGTTGACGGTGTCGGCCCGGGTGCCCAGGGTGGGCTCCAGCTGCCCGGACATGTCGAGCACGGTGCCGAAGACGTCGGGGGCGTTGACGCCGAGCTGGAGCGCGCAGGTGCCGCCCATCGAGGCGCCGCCCACGGCCCAGGACTTCCGGCCCTGGGCGGTCTGCAGGTTCTGGTGGATCCAGTCGGGGACGTCCTCGGCCAGGTAGGTGTGCACGTTGGCGATCTTGGAGTCCAGGCAGAGCGTGTTGGCCCAGGTCGAGCCCAGCTGATCCGGCATCACCACGATCGGCGCGAGGCCGCCGTGCTCCTTCGCGAAGTCGTCCATCGCCTCGTTCACCTGCCCGGAGAGCACCCAGTCCCCCGGGATGCCGGGCTGGCCGCTGATCAGCATGACCACCGGCAGCAGCGGGCGCGGGTTGGCCTGGTAGGCGGGCGGCAGGTAGACGTACGCGTCGCGGGCCTGGAAGCCGGACTTGGTCCCGGGGATCGGCACCACCGAGACGGTGCCCTTGTCCGGCAGGTCCGCCGGGGGCTTCCAGACCTCGGAGAGCACCTTGTCCGCCGGGGCGGCGGCCGTCCGCGCGACCTTGGGTGCGACCAGGTCGTCGGTCTTGGTCAGCCACGGCGCGAGCATCACCCGGCCGCTCGGGAACTGCCCGAAGCCGATGTTGATCTCGGAGGCGGCCATCAGCAGCACCAGCGAGCTCAGGCCGAGCGCGAGCGCCTTGCGCCGCCAGGCCAGTCGGCGTATTCGCCAGCCGGCCAGGCAGAAGCCGAGCAGGGCGACGGCGATCCACCAGGTGACGTACTCGGGCGTGCCCTCGGGGAAGGGATGCCACCAGCCGTCGACCACGACGTCGAGCAGCAGGCTCAGGGCCGCCGCGGTGAACAGGGCGGCGGGCAGCCGGAAGCGCCACCAGTTCCGGCTCCGGCCGACGGCGAGCGCGAGCAGCGCGACCCAGCCGACGACGTACACGGCGTACGGAATCGGGCCGTGGGTGAGCGGCCAGTCGATCGGGTTCCAGCGGGTGGCGAGGGTCAGCGTGGTCATGCGGGTTTACCCGGCCGGGTGGTGTCGGCCAGGAAGCCGTAGGCGACGACGTTGCCCTCGTAGCCGTGCTCGTCGCTGTACGCGCCGCCGCAGGTGATGACCCGCAGCTGTGCGTCGGCGGCCTGGCGGTACACCCGGTCGTCCGGGAAGTCCTTTCGGTCGTGCACTTCGATGGCGTACAGCTGGTAGACGGCGACGGCGCCGTCCGCGCGGACGATCTCGATCCGGTCGCCGCGGCGCAGTGCTCCCAGATGGTAGAAGACGGCCGGGCCTGCCTTGTTGTCGACGTGTCCGGCCAGGATGGCGGTGCCGCGCTGCCCGGGGCTGGCCCCGCCGCGGTACCAGCCCGCCAGGTTGCGGTCCGCCTCGGGCGGGGCCTGGAGGTGGCCGCGGGAGTCGAGGCCGAGCGTAGTCACCGGGGCGTCCAGCCGGACGACCGGGATGCGGATCCGGATGGGGTCGGACGGGCCGAGCGGCGGAACGACGGAGACCGGGGCGAAGCCGGACAGGGCCTGCGCGACGCCGGGGACGGGCGGCGGCGCGCCCGGTCCGCCGTCGTGCAGCAGCCAGGCGCCGAGCACCAGCGCGGCACCGGCCGCCAGGGTGCCCGGCCACGGGCCCCTGCTCTGCTGGACGCCCACGGGCGCTCCCCTCTGCCGACGGATTCCCGATCCTGGGAGTTCCCTGGGAACAATTCAATCCGATCGGACCTTAAAGCACGTCCATACGACGGTCGTACCGACACCCGCCGATCGGCAGGGCCACCGGTCCGATCACTGCGCCGAGTGGGTGCCCCGTGACGGAACGCGACGGCCGGCCCCCAGGCGTCGACGCCGCCCGGACACCTCGGCATGAGCTTCGACGGCGGACGGGGTCGATCCGGTTGCGTCAATCAGGCGATCGATTACGACCGTCCGTGGAGCCTCTCCGACCGATCGAGCCCACATGCCATGCTGACCCGGTCATGGGTTCTATCACCCCACTCGTCCGACCGGACTTTCGCACGCCTGTACGCATGCTGAACGCCTCATGAACGGAGTGACCATGGACGCTCTCTCCCGCCGAACCCTGCTGGCCGCCGGAGCGGCCACCGCCGCCACCCTGGCGGCCGGCTGCGGCAGCAACAGCGTCGGCGGCGGAGAGCGGGCGACCGGCGCCGGGTTCCCCGCCGCCGTCCCCACCAGCGACGCGGCCACCACCCGGGGCGGCATCCCCGCACCCGCCCCCAAGCCGCAGGCCGCCCTGATCGGCGACGGCTCCACCTCCGACACCGGCGCCCAGCCCCACCAGCCCGTCCCCGAACGCCTCAAGGCCGGCGAGCGCCCGCCGCAGTTCGTGGTCTTCTCCTGGGACGGCGCCGGCGAGCTCGACAACGGCCTGTTCGCCCGCTTCCGCCGGCTGGCGCGGGAGCACAACGCGTCGATGACCTTCTTCCTCAGCGGCCTCTACCTGCTGCCCGAGTCCAAGAAGGACCTCTACCGCCCCCCGCAGCACAAGGTCGGCGCCTCCGAGATCGGTTACCTGAGCGACCAGCACATCCACGACACCCTGGAGAACGTGCACGCGGCCTGGCTGGAGGGCCACGAGATCGGCACCCACTTCAACGGCCACTTCTGCGGCTCCACCGGCGTCGGCAAGTGGTCCCCGGAGGAGTGGGACAGCGAGATCCAGCAGGCGATGGACTTCGTGACCAACTGGCGGACCAACACCGGCTTCACCGACCTGCCCGCGCTGCCCTTCGACTACCGCAAGGAGCTGATCGGCAGCCGCACCCCCTGCCTGGAGGGCCAGCGCAACCTGCTGCCCACCGCCGTCAAGCGCGGCTGGCGCTACGACAGCAGCGGCAACGGCACCCAGGTGTGGCCGCAGAAGATCCAGGGCGGCGCGCTCTGGGACCTCCCGCTGCAGTCCATCCCCTTCCCCGGGCACACCTTCCAGGTGCTGTCGATGGACTACAACATCATGTACAACCAGTGCGGCCCCAACACCAAGGCCGACCCGGCGCTCCACCCGGGCTTCCAGACCCAGGCCCGCGACTCCTACCTGATGGGCTTCGACCGCACGTACAACAGCAACCGCGCGCCGTACATCATCGGCAACCACTTCGAGGAGTGGAACGGCGGCATCTACATGAACGCCGTCGAGGAGGTGCTGAAGAGCATCGCGGGCAAGCCCGAGGTCCGGCTGGTCTCGTTCCGCCAGCTGGTGGACTGGCTGGACGCCCAGGACCCGGCGGTGCTGCGCAAGCTGCAGAGCCTCGCCCCGGGCCAGTCGCCGGCAGGCGGCTGGGGGAGCTTCCTCGGCACCCCGGCGGCGCCGCCGGTGCCCTCCGCCGGCGCCACCGCCTCCGCCGGCGCCACCGCCTCCGCCGTCGGCTGACCGTCAGGCCTTGCGGACCCGGCCGGAGACCAGCGCGCCCAGCAGGGCCACCCCGGTCATGGTCAGGAAGATCACCGCGAAGGCGCCGGTCGAGCCGGCACCCTCGACGCCCTCGTGGGCGGCGGCCACCGAGCCGCCGCCCAGCGCCGCGAACAGCACCCCGGACAGGCCGACCAGCAGCACGTTGCCCAGCGCGTCGCTCATCTGCAGCGAGGCCGAGTTGGCCCCGGCGTCCTCCGGCGTGGACAGCTTCATCATCAGGACGCTGACGCTCGCGACCGTCAGCCCCATCCCGATCCCGCCGACACCCCAGGCCACCGCCGCCGCCCAGGCCGGCACCGCCGGGACCAGCACCAGCGCGGCGCCCGCGATCGCCACCGCGGTCAGCACGAACCCGCCCCGGATCATCGCCTCGCGGTAGCGCTCGGCCCCGGGCCGCCCCTGCAACCACGAGCCCAGCGCCCAGGACAGGCCGCCGCTGGTCAGGGTGAGCCCGGCCAGCGTCGGCGACAGGCCGCGCTGGGTGACCATCATCAGCGGGATGAACGACTCGGCCGCGAAGAACGCCCCCGCGGCCACCCCGCGCAGCAGGATCACCGTGGGCAGCCCGCGCCCGGCCCGCAGCGTCCCGGTGGGCAGCAGCCCCAGCACGGCGGGCAGCAGCAGCGCCGCCCCGGCCGCCGCCGGGAGCAGCCCGATCAGGTCCAGCCGCTGGCCCGCGTACTGCAGCAGGCCGGCCCCGAGCGCCGCCATCGCGGCCAGCACGGTGCGCCGGCGGTCGAAGTCCGCGCCCTTGAGCACCGGGTGGTCCCGCTCGGAGCGGGCCAGCGCCGGGCCCATCACCGCCAGCGGCAGCAGGATCAGCACCGGGACGGCCAGGAACACCCAGCGCCAGCCCAGGTGCTGGGTGATCGCCCCGGAGACCACCGGGCCGACGATCGAGGGCAGCACCCAGGCCGAGGAGAAGGCCGCGAACACCGCCGGGCGCAGCCGCTCCGGGTAGGCCCGGCCGACCACCACGTACAGGGCGACGATCACCAGTCCGCCGCCCAGGCCCTGGATCGCCCGCCCGGCCACGAACATCCACATCCCCGGCGCCGTCCCGGCCACCACCAGGCCCATGCCGAACACCGCGATGCCGGTGAACAGCGGCTGGAGCGGGCCGCGCCGGTCGCACCACTGGCCGGAGACGACCAGGGCGAACAGCGTGGTGGTGAAGTAGCCGGAGAAAGCGAAGGCGTACAGCCCGATGCCGTCCAGCTGGCGGGCCGCCACCGGCATCGCGGTGTTGACGGCCGTCGCCTCGAAGGCGAGCAGCAGGACCACCGAGACGATCCCCAGCGTCAGCGCCCGGTAGCGGCCGCTGAGCACCCCGCCGCCGGGGTCGTCATCGAGGGGTATCGGCGCGGAGTCGACCGAGGTGGGAGAGGCAGTGGTCATGGGTGACATCGTAAGGGCCGTCTTCGTCCGTGACCCCTGACCGGAGTTGGTGACCAGCTAGGTCTCAGGGCCTAGGCCCGAGGTCAGTGCAGCACCTTCAGGCCGACCACGCCGGAGACGATGAGCAGCAGGCAGCCGATCCGGGCCGCCGTCACCGCGTCCCCCAGGACGGCCATGCCGTAGAGCGCGGTGCCGACCGCACCGATGCCGACCCACACCGCGTACCCGGTGCCGATCGGAATGGTGCGCATCGCGTACGCCAGCCCGCCCATGCTCAACAGCAGGGCGACGCCGAAGACGAGGCTGGGGACGAGCCGGGAAAAGCCCTTGGACGACTCCAGGGCCACCGCCCACACGGTCTCCAGGACACCCGAGACGATCAGAACGAGCCAAGCCATGACGGCCGTACCTCCGCAGTCCACAGCGGCCGGATTGCCGCTGAACTGCGCCGTCTTGTCGTCACCGGGTACGACGCGCTCGTCCGGGGTGGCCGGACACCGGCCACCTGGCTCCGACGGTAACACAGGTTGCCATACAGAATTTACATTCCGCCGTTGACGGCCCCCCACGTATTCCGCCACTATGAATTCACTGGCCGTGTGCCCGAGTGGCTTAGGGAACCGTCTGCAAAGCGGTGTACACGGGTTCGATTCCCGTCATGGCCTCGCTGGAAAAAGGAATTGCCGGTCGACATTCCGTCGACCGGCAATTCCTTTTCAGGCGTTTCCGGGGCGGTCGGCGCAAAGCCGCCCGCCCCGGTCCGTCAGACCGCGACCGCGTCCTCCGGCCGGATCGGCAGCCGGCCGACCGGCAGTCCGGTGGCGGCCCGGACGGCGGCGGCGACGGCCGCCGGGGCGACCACCGCGGGGACGGCGCTGACCGCCTTGGCGCCGAAGGTGGCGACCACGTCCCGCTCCTCCAGCAGGGCGGCGATCCGCACCTCCGGGGTGTCCAGGGCGGTGGGCAGCCGGTAGCCGGTGAGCGAGGGGTTCTGCAGCACGCCGCCCTCGGTGCGCAGGTCCTCCAGCAGGGCCAGGCCGACACCCTGGGCCACGCCCGCCTCGATCCGGTCCTCGATCTGTCGCGGGTTCAGCGCCCGGCCGACGTCCTGGGCGACCGTCATCTCGACCACCCGGACGGCGCCCAGCTCGATGTCCACGTCCACCACCGCGCGCATCGCGCAGAACGCGATGGACACGAAGGCGTCGCCCTGCCCGGACTCGTCCAGCGGCTCGGTGGGGTGCGGGCGGCACTGCGCGGTCGCCCAGAGCTCCTTGCCCTCCAGCGCCTCGGCGACCGGCATGCCGAGCACCCCGTCGTACGAGGTGATCTTGCCGTCGGCGATCTGCAGCAGTTCCACCGACATCCCGAAGTTGGCGGCGATCGGCTGCAGCAGCTGGTGGCGCACCATCAGCGCGGCGCGCTCGACGGCGCCGCCGGAGACCCAGGTGTGCCGTCCACGGGCGGAGGGCCCGGCGATCGACTGGTCGCTGTCGGCCGGCGCGATGTACACCTCGCTGACGCCCAGCACGGTCTGCACGATCTGCCGGGCCAGCGTGGCGAAGCCCTGCCCGGAGTCGACGGCCGCGCAGATCACCGTGGCGTGGTCGCCACTGACCCGCACGGTGGCCGTGGAGACCTCGTCCTCGCCCTCGGCGCCGAGCATGTGCACCATGCCGACGGCGTAGCCGATCCCGCGCCGCACCGCCGCCGGGTCGCCGGCGCCGCCGGGCCCGCCCGGCAGCAGCCACTCGGCGTCCGGGTCGTCCACCGGCAGGGCCGGCAGCGGCTCGGCCGCGACGGCCTCCAGCAGCGCGCCCACCGGCGCCGGGCAGGTGACGGCCTGCCCGGTGGGCATCGGGTCGCCGGTGGCCATCGCGTTGCGGCGGCGGATCTCCACCGGGTCCACGCCGAGCCGGGCGGCCAGCTGGTCCAGCTGCGACTCGTAGGCGAAACAGGCCTGCAGTGCGCCCTCGCCGCGCATCCGCCCGGCCGGCGGGTTGTTGGTGCGCACCGCCCAGGCGTCCACGAAGACGTTCGGGCAGACGTACGGGCCGACCGAGAAGGCGGCGGCGGCGGCCAGCGCCTCGGCGGAGACGTCCGCGTACGCGCCGCCGTCCAGCAGGATCTGCGCCTCGACCTTCACCAGGGTGCCCTCGGCGTCGGCGTGGTGGCGGTAGCGCAGGAGCGCGGGGTGGCGCGAGGTGTGGGTCTGGAAGGACTCCTCGCGGGTGAGGGTCATCTTCACCGGGCGACCGGTGCGCAGCGCCAGCAGCGCCAGGGTGACCTGGAAGGAGATGTCCTCGCGGTCGGTGGTCGCGCCGGGCACGCCGGTGACCACCAGCCGGACCCGGTCGGGCTCCAGGCCGAGGCAGGCGGCGGTGCGGTCGCGGTCCCCGTGCGGATCGGTGGAGGACAGGTGCAGTTCGACGCCGCCGTCCGGGCGCGGCACGGCCAGCCCGGCCTCGGCGCCGAGCGGGGCCGGGTCCTGCCGGCCGACCTGGTAGAGGCCCTCGACGACGATCTCGCCGACCGCGTCCGGGTCCCCGGTGCGCAGCGGCAGGTGGCGGAACAGGTTGCCGTCCGGGTGCAGCGCCGGGGCGGTGAAGGCCTGCTCGGGGTCGGTGACGGCCTCCAGCGGCTCGTAGTCGACCGCGATCAGGCCGACCGCCAGCCGGGCGGTGTCGGGGTGGTCGGCGGCCACCGCGGCGATCGGCTCGCCGTGGTGGCGCACCACGCCCGCGGCCAGCACCGGCCGGTCGGCGACGATCGGCCCGGCCGGGGCGCCGTCCGGGCCGCCGTCCGGGCCGGGCGGCAGGTCCGCGGCGGTGACCACGGCGTGCACTCCGGGCAGCGCGAGCGCGGCCGAGGTGTCGATGCCCCGGATCCGGGCGTGCGGGTGCGGCGAGCGCAGCACCGCGCCCCAGAGCAGCCCTTCGGCCCACAGGTCGGCCGCGTACGGGTAGATGCCGAGCGCCTTGGGCAGCGCGTCGCTGCGCAGCGGTGAGCTGCCCAGGCCGAACGGCTCCGGTGCGCCGCCCTCGCCGCCGTCCTGCTGGAGTGCTGCGCCGATGTCGGTAGGCGACGTCATGATGCGTGGTCGTCCTCGGTGAGCCGGATGCCGTGGGCGGGGGTGGCGCCGTACGGGACGCCGGGCGGGGCGGTGCCCTCGGCCGGGGCGCCGTGCGGGGGCGTGGCGACGTACGGCGTGCCGTGCGGGGGCGTGCCGTCGAAGGCGGTGCCCGGCAGGGGCGTGCCGTGCGCGGGGGTGGGCTGGTAGACCGGGGCGTCGTCGTACCCGGTGTCGTAGCCGCTCTGCTGCGGGTAGCCGCCGGGCACGTAGGTGCCGTGGGCGGGGGTGCCCTGGTACGGCTGCTCGGGGTAGCCCTGCGGCGGGTAGTACACCTGGTCGTCGGCGGTCTGGGCGGGCATGCCCTGGACCGGCGTCAGGACGGCGGTGTCGTACACGCCGCTGTCGTAGCCGCCCGGCCCGTCGCCGTACGGCTCCCCGGCGCCCGCCGGGGTCTGCTCGGCGGGCGGCTGCGGAACGTGCTCGATCCAGGCGTCGGCGTCGGTGTAGACCGGCGGTTCGACGGCGGCCGCGGGTTCGGCGGCCGGCTCCTCGGCGGGGCGGTCGGCGGCGGGCTGGTCGGCGGCCGCGGCCTGCTCGGCCTGCTCGGCGGTCTCCTCCGCCTCCTCGACGTCCGAGGCGCGCCCGTCCGCGATGCTCTGGACGGCGGCCAGCACGCCCCGGTAGCCGGTGCAGCGGCAGAGGTTGCCGCAGAGCGCCTGGCGGGCCTCGACCTCGGTCGGGCGGTGGTTGCGCTGGAGCAGGTCGTGCACGGCCATCGCCATGCCGGGGGTGCAGTAGCCGCACTGCACCGCGCCGGACTCGGCCAGCGCCTGCTGGACGTCGCTCGCGCCGCCGGCGGCCGACAGGCCCTCAACGGTGTTGATCTCGCTGTCGGCGGCCAGGGCGGCGGGCACCAGGCAGCCGGCCACCAGCTGGCCGTCCACCTGCACCGAGCAGGCCCCGCACTCGCCCTGCTCGCAGCCGTCCTTGGCGCCGGCCAGGCCGAGCCGCTCGCGCAGCACGTAGAGCAGGCTCTCGCCGATCCAGGCGTCGGTGACGGGCCGTTCGAAACCGTTGACCCGCAAGGTGTACGAGGCGCACGGGCGCAGCTCGCGGCTGACCTGCGGGGTGAGGCCGAGCGGGTCGGCGTCGAGGGTCTCGTTGGGGTCTGTGGTCACTTCAGCGCCCTTCCCAGTGCCCGTCGGGCCAGCACCGATACGGTACGCCGCAGCCGAACGGCGGCCGCGCTCGGCCCCTCGGTCACGGCCTCCCAGGCGCCTTCGGCGCCGTAGCTGTCGGGGACGCACGCGGCGGCCACGTACTCGCCGAAGGCGGCGGTCGCGGCCGGGTCGATCTCCCTGCTGCCGTCCCAGTCGATGCAGCCGGCCACCCAGGCCTCGGCCTCCAGCGGGCGCAGCGGCACCGGGGCGACGGCGCCGACCGCGCAGCGCACGGCGCGCCGGGCGGGGTCGAGGACCAGCGCGACGGAGGCGGTGGCGCGGGCCGGGCCGCTGCGGCCGGTGGCCTTGAGGAAGACCTGCGGGGCGTGCAGCAGCGGGACGCGCACCCAGGTGAGCAGTTCGCCGGGGCGCACCGGGTCGAGGCCGGTGAGCAGGTGACTGACCGGCACCTCCCGGCTGGCGCCGGCCCGGGCGAGGGTGACGCTGGCCTCCAGGGCGGTGAGCACCGGGAGGGTGTCGCCGGCCGGGGCGGCGGTGACGATGTTGCCGCCGAGGGTGCCGACGTTGCGGACCTGCGGCGGGCCGGCCGTGCGGGCGGCGTCCGCGAGCGCGGGGATCAGCGCGGCGAAGTCGGGGCGGTCCATCCGGGCGTGGGTGAGTCCGGCGCCGAGGACGGCGGTGCCGCCGTCCTCGTAGCGCCAGCCGCGCAGTTCGGTGATCCGGCCGAGGCCGACCAGGGCGGCGGGGCGCAGCCGCCCTGCGTTGACGGCCTCCATCAGGTCGGTGGCTCCGGCCACCGGTACCGCGGCCGGGGTGGCGGCCAGCGCGTCGACGGCCTCGTCGAGGGAGGCCGGCAGCATGATCGTCCGGTTCACCTGGGTCCCACCGTGCTCCACTTGCTCATCGATCGCCTGCCGCCCGCGGCCTTCGGCCGTGGTGTCCGCGTCAGCAGCCCGGCCTGGCCCGTAGGGTACGGGCGATCGGGCCGGGTTGGGCAACTCTGGCACACAATGCTCGATGATCATTTCGGGGTCGGTGAACGGGACTGCCCGATTGGGACGGATACCGGGCGGTATCTGCCCCGACCCGAATCGGGCCAGGGCAGATGTTCATCTGTTCTTGACGTCGGATGACCACTCAGAAGTTCCCGGGACGTGACAACCGCCGCACTCAGCGCACCGGCGGCGGGCCCTCGATCGGCCGGCCGGCCACGCCGGGCCGGCGCTGCCAGGGGTGCGGACCGTCGGCCGGGCGGTACTCGACACCGAGCGCGTCCAGCACCTTCAGGTGCGTCTCCAGCCGGCGCTCGAAGCCCGCGTAGTCGCGCTCGGCCGGCTCGGTGGGCAGATCGGACCAGGCGACCTCGGCGAAGGCCACCAACCGGGGGAAGGCCCGGTAGTCGATGTCGCGGGCGCTGTCCATGAACTCGCTCCACAGGTTGGCCTGGGTGCCGATCACGTGCCGGGCGGCGGTCTCGTCCAGCTGCCCGGGCACCGGCTCGAAGCGGTAGACGTCCTCCAGCGTGCGCACGAAGCCGACCGGGATCGGCTCGTCGGGGCCGTCGGCCTGCCGGTGGTCGAAGTAGACGTGCTGCTCGGGGCACATCACCACGTCGTGCCCGGCCTCGGCGGCGGCCATCCCGCCGCCGAACCCGCGCCAGGAGGAGACGGCCGCGCCCGGGGCCAGCCCGCCCTCCAGGATCTCGTCCCAGCCGATCAGCCGGCGGCCGTGCTCGGCCAGCCAGCGGTCGAAGTGCCGGATCACGAAGCTCTGCAGTTCGTCCTCGTTGGCCAGGCCGAGCTCGCGGATCCGCGCCTGGGCGGCCGCGCTGTCCTTCCACTGCTCCTTGGGGCACTCGTCGCCGCCGAGGTGGATGAACTCGGACGGGAAGAGCTCCAGGACCTCCTCCAGCACCCCCTCGAAGAACCGCAGGGTGTCCTCGGAGGCGTTGAGCACGTTGTGGCTCACCCCCCAGTCCGTCCAGACGCCGAGCGCGGCGGTGTCCACCACGTCGGTGTTGCCCAGCTCGGGGTAGGCGGCGACGGCGGCCTGAGTGTGCCCGGGCAGGTCGATCTCCGGGACGACGGTGACCCCGCGCGCGGCCGCGTAGGCGACGATCTCGCGCAGGTCGTCCTGGGTGTAGTAGCCGCCGTGCGGGCGGTCGTCGCGGCGCTGGCCGGCCCGGTAGCCGACCATCGAGCGGTCCCGCCAGGCGCCGCGCCCGGTCAGGCCCGGGTAGCGCTTGATCTCCACCCGCCAGCCCTGGTCGTCGGTCAGGTGCAGGTGCAGCACGTTGAGCTTGTGCGCGGCCAGCAGGTCGACGAAGCGCAGCACGTCCGACTTGGGCAGGAAGTGCCGGGCGACGTCGAGCAGCGCGCCGCGCCAGCCGAACCGGGGGGCGTCCGCGATGTCCGCGCCGGGCAGCACCCAGCCGGTGCGGCGCAGCGGGGAGCGGCGGTAGGCGTCCGGGCCGAGCAGCTGCCGCAGGGTCTGCGCGCCCCACAGCGCACCGGCCGGCCCGCCGGCGGCGATCAGGGCGTGGCCGGGGCGCACCGCGATCCGGTACGCCTCGGCGGCCAGCGCGTCGTCCTGGACCAGCTCGACGCCCGCACCCGGCCGGCCCGGGCCGAACGGCAGCCCGGTGGCCGCGGACAGCGCGGTGCGCAGCCACCGCTCGGCGTCGGCCAGCCCGGGCGGCGCGGTCAGCGTGGTGGTGGCGTCGAGGGGGAAGTCCTCGTCCGGGCGGCGGACGGCACTCGAAGGCACGGGAATGAGGTCCATTCCGACATCCTGCCCCCGCCCTGGACGACTGGCATAGACCACTTCGGAAACGCGGCATTATGCAAAACGGCGCTGTGCACGACGACGCCGTGCACCTGCGCGGAGCGGCCGGTGCTACTTGTTGCCGTTGTCGTCCCCGCCCTGCGGCTTGCCGATGCCGTCGTAGATCTCCTTGCACATCGGGCAGACCGGGTACTTCTTCGGGTCGCGCCCGGGCACCCACACCTTGCCGCAGAGCGCCACCACGGGCGATCCGGAGAGCGCGCTCTCCATGATCTTGTCCTTCTGGACGTAGTGCGCGAAGCGCTCGTGGTCGCCGTCCCCGTGGGACACCTGCGGGACGGGCTCGACCAGGGTGCCGGTGCCGAGGCCGCGCTCGGGCTCAAGAGTGCTCATAGGTGCCAAGTCTATGGGCGCCCCGCGAAACCCGGCCAGTGTCGCGCCGACGGGCCGTGCGTCAGTTCAGCGTCGGGTCGTCCGGGTAGGTCGCCAGCAGCGCGAGCGGGCCGCGCTGGCGGCGCAGCACCGAGCGCCACAGCCGCTCCGGCTCCGGGCTGGAGATGTCCCCTGGCTCGCAGTCCACCAGGTACCAGGCGCCGCTCTCCAGCTCCGTCTCCAGCTGGCCGGGCGACCAGCCGGCGTACCCGGCGAAGATCCGCAGCCCGCCCAGCTCGCCGGCCAGCACCTCGGGTGGCGCCTCCAGGTCCACCAGGCCGATCGCGCCGTGCACCCGCCGCCAGCCGAGCGGCTCGCCGGTGCCCGGCTCCCCCGGCGCCACGGCGAGGCCGAGCGCCGAGTCCAGCGCCACCGGCCCGCCCTGGAAAACCACGGCGGGCTGCCCGACCAGCCGGCCCCAGCCGTCCAGCACGCTGCCCACCTCGACCGGCGTCGGCCGGTTGAGGACCACGCCGAGCGCCCCCTCGACGTCGTGGTCGAGGAGCAGCACCACCGCCCGGGCGAAGTTCGGATCGGTGAGCAGGGGCGTCGCGACGAGCAGACGGCCGGTGTGGGACCGTCCTGCGTGCGAATGGGCCGCCGTCATGCCACACATGATCCCGCAGAACGGCCGGGGTCGGACACCGCAACGCTCGAAACTTCCACGCCCGACGAACACCCGTACGGCCCCTCCGGCGGGCGGGACCGGACCCGGAGAGAGCACCATCACGGGAGAGGCTCACGGGAACCATCGGCACGCCCACTACCATCTACGGATGGTGGACGCCCTTTCTACGGTGCCGACTCGGTTTCGCCGGGGGCCCGAACGCGCCCGTACCAACCGGTCCACCACCGGCTCTCTACCGGAGCCCCTTCCCACTCCTCTGGCACCCCGGATTGCGAGAACGATGACCGACGACGTCCTGCTGGTCCACGGCGGAAACCCGCTCGAAGGCGAGATCCGCGTCCGCGGTGCGAAGAACCTGGTGCCCAAGGCCATGGTCGCCGCCCTCCTCGGCCAGGGCCCCAGCAGACTGCGCAACGTCCCGGACATCCGCGACGTCAAGGTGGTCCGCGGCCTGCTCCAGCTGCACGGGGTCACCGTGCGCACGGGCGACGAGGACGGCGAGCTGATCCTCGACCCGTCCCACGTGGAGAGTGCGAACGTCGCTGACATCGACGCGCACGCCGGCTCCTCGCGGATCCCGATCCTGTTCTGCGGCCCCCTGCTGCACCGCCTCGGCCACGCCTTCATCCCGGGCCTGGGCGGCTGCGACATCGGCGGCCGCCCGGTCGACTTCCACTTCGAGGTGCTGCGCCAGTTCGGCGCCACCATCGAGAAGCACCCGCAGGGCACCTACCTGGTCGCCCAGCAGCGTCTGCGCGGCACCAGGATCGAGCTGCCCTACCCCTCGGTCGGTGCGACCGAGCAGGTGCTGCTCACCGCCGTCCTCGCCGAGGGCGTCACCGAGCTGCGCAACGCGGCCATCGAGCCGGAGATCGTCGACCTGATCTGCGTGCTGCAGAAGATGGGCGCGATCATCACGCTGGGCACCGACCGGACCATCCTGATCACCGGCGTCGACGAGCTGGGCGGCTACACCCACCGCGCGCTGCCGGACCGCCTGGAGGCCGCCTCCTGGGCCTGCGCGGCGCTCGCCACCAAGGGCGACATCTACGTCCGCGGCGCCCGCCAGCTGGAGATGATGACCTTCCTGAACACCTTCCGGAAGGTCGGCGGCGCCTTCGAGGTGGAGGACGAGGGCATCCGCTTCTGGCACCCGGGCGGCGAGCTCAAGGCGATCGCCCTGGAGACCGACGTGCACCCGGGCTTCCAGACGGACTGGCAGCAGCCGCTGGTGGTCGCGCTGACCCAGGCCACCGGGCTGTCCATCGTCCACGAGACGGTGTACGAGTCGCGGCTCGGCTTCACCGGCGCACTCAACCAGATGGGTGCACACATCCAGCTGTACCGCGAGTGCCTGGGCGCCACCCCGTGCCGCTTCGGCGCGCGCAACTTCCTGCACTCGGCGGTCGTCTCCGGCCCGTCCAAGCTGATGGGCGCCGAGCTGGTCATCCCGGACCTGCGCGGCGGCTTCTCGTACCTGATCGCGGCGCTGGCGGCCGAGGGCACCTCGACCGTGCACGGCATCGACCTGATCAACCGCGGCTACGAGAACTTCATGGAGAAGCTGCGCGACCTGGGCGCCCACGTCGAGCTGCCGACCGAGCAGCTGGTCGACGCCTGATCACCGGGGCCGGAAAACCGAGCGGCCGGGCTCCCCAGTGGGGAGCCCGGCCGCTCGGGCGTTCAAGGGGCGGTTCAGCCCTTGGCGGCTTCCTTGAGCTTGGAGCCGGCGCTCACCTTGGCGCTGTAGCCGGCCGCGATCTGGATCGGCTCACCGGTCTGCGGGTTGCGGGCGGTGCGGGCGGCACGGTGGGTGCGCTCGAAGGTCAGGAAACCGGGGATGGTGACCTTCTCGTCGCCCTTGGCGACGACCTCGCCGACGATCTCGGCGAACGCGGCCAGAACGGCGTCGGCGTCCTTGCGGGTCACCTCGGCGCGCTCGGACAGCGCGGCCACCAGCTCACTGCGGTTCATGTGTACTCCTGTGGTCTGTTCGCTTGCGGTGTGCGGGGGCCCATCGGTACTCCCACCGGGGGGCACCCGGATGGGCCGCAGGTCCGCACACTGTGCTCATGCAGGCATTGCGTGGTCGCAGGCCGGGTCCGTACCCGATGCCGCGCGCCGGTGCCGTCGAAGGCCCGTCCGCCTGCCTGGATACGAATCCTGCCCCGACCGGCCCCGAGAAAGCCAATCGGGCCCCGGCCGCGACACCCGAACAAAGCCCGCCCGTTGGAGGTGTGACGCTCCGTCGGCTCCGGCGGACCGGGCGCGGGCGGCGGTCGGGAGGACGCGCCGGAAGACCAGGGGGACGTTCCGTACTTGTCGGACACGCCTGCCCCGTGCAGGGCTACCGTACGCCCTAGGCACGACAAGCCCAAACACGCCCCTCGCCCTTGTGTCGCAAGGGTTCGGGGCGGACTTGGGCGGGCATGTCCGCTATTCGGACATTTGACCGACCGGCGACATGCCGGCGACCGGTCCGGTCAGAGCTTGACGGTGGGGAAGGAGGACGCGTCGAGCGTGCCGACGATGCCCGGGGTCGGACGGGCCGGCTCCGTGTTCTCCTGGACGCCGGCCAGCGCCGCCTCGCGCACCGCCGAGGCCACCGTCTTGGCGACGTCCTTGTGGAAGACGCTCGGGATGATGTAGTTGGCGTTCAGCTCGTCGTCGCCGACGGTGGTGGCCAGCGCCCGGGCGGCGGCGATCATCATCTCGGTGTTGACGGTGCGGCTCTGGGCGTCCAGCAGGCCGCGGAAGACACCCGGGAAGACCAGCACGTTGTTGATCTGGTTGGGGAAGTCGCTGCGGCCGGTGGCGACCACGGCGGCGGTCTGCCGGGCGATGGCCGGGTCGACCTCCGGGTCCGGGTTGGCCAGCGCGAAGACGATCGAGTCCTCGGCCATGGTGGCCAGGTCGTCGCCGTCCAGGACGTTCGGGGCCGAGACGCCGATGAAGACGTCGGCGCCCGCCACGGCCTCCTTGAGGCTGCCGGTGCGGCCCGAGCGGTTGGTGTGCTCGGCGATCCAGCGCAGGCTCTCGTTGAGGTCCTCCCGGCCCTGGTGGACCACGCCGCGCACGTCCGCCACGGTGGCGTGCTCGACGCCGGCCGCCAGCAGCAGCTTGAGGATCGCGGTACCGGCGGCGCCGGCACCCGACATCACCACCCGGATGTCGCCGATCTCCTTGCCGACCACCTTGAGCGCGTTGGTGAGGGCGGCCAGCACCACGATCGCGGTGCCGTGCTGGTCGTCGTGGAAGACCGGGATGTCCAGGGCCTCGCGCAGCCGGGCCTCGATCTCGAAGCAGCGCGGCGCGGAGATGTCCTCCAGGTTGATGCCCGCGAAACCGGGGGCGATCGCCTTGACGATGGCCACGATCTCGTCGCTGTCCTGGGTGTCCAGGCAGATCGGCCAGGCGTCGATCCCGGCGAAGCGCTTGAACAGGGCCGCCTTGCCCTCCATGACCGGCAGCGCGGCGGCCGGGCCGATGTTGCCCAGGCCCAGCACCGCCGAGCCGTCGGTGACCACGGCGACGCTGTTGCGCTTGATCGTGAGGCGGCGGGCGTCCTCGGGGTTCTCGGCGATCGCCATGCAGACCCGGGCGACGCCCGGGGTGTAGATCATGCTGAGGTCGTCACGGTTGCGGATCGGCAGCTTGGACGACATCTCGATCTTGCCGCCGAGGTGCATCAGGAAGGTGCGGTCCGAGACCTTGCCGATCGACACGCCGTCGATCGCCCGCAGCTTCTCGACGATCTCCTCACCGTGCGCGACCGAGGAGGCCGCGACCGTGACGTCGATCCGCAGCGCCTCCAGGCCGGAGGCGGTGACGTCGAGACCGGTCACCGAACCGCCGGAGGACTCCACGGCCGTGGTGATCGCACTGACGGCGTTGCCCCGGGCCGGGACCTCCAGCCGCACCGTGATCGAGTTGGAGACACTGGGCACCGTCGCCATCGACGCTTCCTTCTTCCGTCCGTGCGGCAGGTTCAACGTTTTGTTGAAGGCATCGCCTGCGCATGCTAGACCTCGATCGTCGCACCTTCCAAGGGGTAGCCAGAAATAACGTTCATTGAGTGTGCGGATCCGACAACTTCTTGCCTCTCCGGGCCGATGCGTTACATTGGACGGGACACCGGCTCGATCCAAGCCCCCGGGCCCAACCTTCGTCCCTTCGAGGGACCACTTGCCGCGAGGCGAGCATGGCGGGTCGGTGTCACTAACGTCTGAAGGCCCCTCACCAAGCGGTGAGGGGCCTTCTTCGCGTCGCGGACCGGCCGTCAGCCGTGCAGCAGCGCGGGCACGCCCGCCGCGTCCGGCAGGTCGTCCGGGCCGGACAGCACGGTCAGCCGCTGGGTCGCCCGGGTCAGCGCCACGTACAGCACCCGCAGGCCGGCCTCCGACTCGCCGGCGATGCCGGTCGGATCGGCCACCACGGTCGCGTCGTACTCCAGGCCCTTGGCCTCCAGGCTGCCCAGCGCCACCACCCGCTCGCCCAGGCCCTCGGTCCAGCCGGCCGCCTCGGCCCGGCGGTCCATCGGCACCACGATCGCCACCGTGCCGTCCACCTCGGTCAGCAGCCGCTCCAGCTCGGCCCGGGCCGCCGCGCCGAAGGCCTCCGGCGCGGGATCGGTGACGGCCGCGAAGCGCGGCTCGACGCCGACCCTGCGCACCGCGCTCGGCGACGGGGTGCCCGGCGCGGCCAGCGCCAGCACCTTGGCCGCGACCTCGGCGATCTCGGCCGGGTTGCGGTAGTTGACGGTCAGCGTGAAGCGGCGGCGCGGCTTGCCCGACAGCACCTCGTCCAGCGCGGCCTGGGCCTCCTGCGGGAACGGCCAGGAGGACTGCGCCGGGTCGCCGACGATCGTCCAGGTCGCCATCCGGGCCCGGCGGCCGATCATCCGCCACTGCATCGGGGTGAGGTCCTGCGCCTCGTCCACGATCACGTGCGCGTACTCGGTGCGCTCCACCGGCACCCGCTCGCGCTGGCGGGAGCTGCGGTCGGCGAAGGTGGTGACCTCCTCCAGCCCGCTCAGCAGGTCCACCGCGTCCACCTCGCGCACCTTCGGCCGGGCCGCCTCGCCGAGCAGCACCTGGAGCTCGTCCACCAGCGCGACGTCGTGCGCGGACAGCGCACCCTCGCCCCGGTGGGACAGGTGGCGCCAGGAGGCGGCCAGCAGCCTCGCCTCGTCCGGGGCGACGACGCGGCGGGCGATCCGGTTGGTGTGCCGGTGCTGCTTGAGCGTGGCGAGCACCCGGCGCGGGGTGAGGGCGGGCCACCAGGCGTCCAGGAAGTCCAGGAAGGGCGCCTCGTCCGAGACGTACTCGTCGAAGGACTCCTTCTCCTCCTGGCGCTGCTCGCGGGCGTAGTGGTCGGCGGGCTTCGGCAGGTGCCGGGTGGCCTCCTGCCACAGGGCGTCCAGCAGCAACCTGCGGGCCCGCGGGCGCAGCAGGTTCAGCGGGGTGCCGCCGGAGCCGATCACGTTGCCGCGGACGGCCTTGAGGCGGGCCGCGTCCAGCTTGAGCACCTCGCCGCGGGCGACCACCTTCAGCTCCTGCGGCGCGCCCAGCTCCAGCGCGGCCCGGGCGGCCCGGCGCAGCAGCTGCACCATCCGGGCCGAGCCCTTGACCCGCGACGCCTCCGGGCTGTCGTAGGTGCCCGCCTCGATGCCGTCCACCAGCGAGCCGACCGCGCGGATGGCGACCTGGCCCTCCTCGCCGAGCGAGGGCAGCACGCCCTCGGTGTAGGAGACCAGCAGCGGGGTCGGCGAGACCACCAGGATGCCCCCGGCGTAGCGGCGGCGGTCCTGGTACAGCAGGTACGCGGCGCGGTGCAGGGCCACGGCGGTCTTGCCGGTGCCCGGGCCGCCGGTGACGAGCGTGGCGCCGGCGGCGGCCGCGCGGATCACCTCGTCCTGCTCCTTCTGGATGGAGGAGACGATGTCGCGCATCGAGTGACTGCGGGCGCGGCCGAGCGAGGCCATCAGCGCACCGTCGCCGACCACGGCCAGCTCCCGGCCGTTCAGGGTCGGGGTCAGATCGGGGCGCAGCAGGTCGTCCTCGACGCCGATCACCCGGCGCCCCTTGGAGCGGATCACCCGGCGGCGGATCACCCGGCCCGGCTCGACCGGGGTGGCGCGGTAGAACGGCGCGGCGGCGGGCGCCCGCCAGTCGATCACCAGCGGGCCGTACTCGGCGTCCAGCACGCCGAGGCGACCGATGTGCAGGGTCTCGGCGACGGCCGGGTCGGCCGGGTCGAGCGGGGTGTCGGAGGGAATGCCGTGCTCCTCCGGGGCATCCGCCCGCTGGAGGTCGATCCGGCCGAACAGGAAGTCCTCGAACTCGTTGTTCAGGCGCTGGAGGTGCGCACCGGCCCGGTAGACCTGGGCGTCCCGCTCGGCGAGTGCGCCGGGGGTGCCGACGTGGACCCGCTTGGCGGCGTCCTCCAGGATGTACTCGGCCTCGGCGAGCTTCTCCTCCAGCCGGTGGTAGACGGTGTCGAGGTGCTGCTGCTCACCGGCGATCTCGCGTTCGCGTACGGTCTCGTGGTCGGTGGCGGCGGTGGTGTCCGTGTTGCTCTGCATGGCCTCGGTGGTAGCGACGGAATCCGGCTCCGGAAAACGAGCGGACGGATGATCCTACGCCCCGGCCGGTGCCGCGCGCCGCATCGGGACGGCGTCGGAGACGCATCGGAGCCGCATCGAAACGGACACGGCCCCGGTGCGGCGGCAGCACGAAGGCCGCCCTCCGCTGAGCGGTGGACGGCCTTCACTGTGAACATGGGGTGGTGGAGATGCCGGGAATCGAACCCGGGTCCAGTGGAGTTAATTCAGGGCTTCTCCGAGCGCAGTCCGCTGTGCTTTTCTCGGCCCTGGCGGTCACACGGACAAGCCGCCAACAGGCCCAGCTGCTGTTTGATTTCCCATCCACCCTCGCAGCCCGGGCGGACGGTTGAGTTCCCTAGATTATGCCAGGGTCCGGGTCGGGAACTCCCCGGTCTGACACCCAAGCGCTATCGGTGCTTATTAGGCAGCGAGAGCGAACTGCTGGGAATCGCGCTTAGAGTTGGCGATTATTTTTTTGCGACACGTGGTTAACGAGATCATTGCCGCGTTCCTCGGCTCGCTTCCCCTGTTTCAACATCCCCTGTCGAAACCGATCATCCCCATGTTTTGTTGAGAAACAGCCGGACGGCGACCGTCCGTGTTGCTGGCGCCATAGTACGCGAGGCGACGGGTGAGGGTCCAGCGGATTAACGCTGGCGCCGCCGGGCGGCCGCCACCGCGCGGGCCGTCTCGCGGGTGTCCTGCTTCTCGCGCAGCGTCTGCCGCTTGTCGTACAGCTTCTTGCCGACGGCGAGCGCGAGTTCGAGCTTCACCCGGCCGTCCTTGAAGTACAGCGAGAGCGGGATGAGCGTGTGGCCCGCGTCGCGGACCTTGGTCTCGATCTTGCGGATCTCCATCTTGTGCAGCAGCAGCTTGCGCTTGCGCCGGGCCGCGTGGTTGGTCCACGTCCCCTGGGTGTACTCGGGGATGAACACGTTGTCGATCCAGGCCTCGTGGCCCTGGATGTAGGCGTAGCCGTCGACCAGGTTGGCCCGCCCCTCGCGCAGCGACTTCACCTCCGTGCCGGTGAGCACCAGGCCGCACTCGTAGGTGTCGAGGATCATGTACTCGTGTCGCGCCTTCTTGTTCTGCGCGATCAGCTTCTGTCCGGTTTCCTTTGCCATAGCGCGGCCATTCTCGCACTTCGGCCCGCGCGGGGCAGCCCCTTTAGGCCCGGGTGCCGAGCCCGGCCAGCACCCGCAGGGCCAGCGCGTCGGCGTCCTCGCCGCCGGTCGCCGGGACGTCCGGGGCCAGGCCGGCGCCCTCCGGGGAGCGGCCGGCCGGGGTGTAGTAGCGGCCGACGGTCAGCTCCAGCACGGCGCCGTCGGCGAGCCGGCTGGGCTGCTGGACGGTGCCCTTGCCGAAGGTCCGCGAGCCCACCACCACGGCGCGGCTGCGGTCCTGGAGCGCGCCGGTGAGCAGTTCGGCGGCGCTCATCGTGCCGCCGTCGACCAGCACCACCAGCGGGGTCCGCTGGTCGCCTCCGGGCGGGGCGGTCAACTCCCGGGTCTCGCCGCGCTCCTGGTAGGAGCCGACCGGGCCGCCGTCCAGGAAGATCCCGGCGGTGCCGGCGGCCTCCTCGACCAACCCGCCCGAGTTGCCGCGCAGATCGAGCACCACGCCGGTGTGCGGGGCGCGCAGCGCGGCGCGCACCTGGTCGGTCACGCCGCTGGTGAAGGCCCGCACGGTGATCCGCAGCGCGCCCTTCTCCAGGTGCACGGCGGTGACCTGCTGGCTGTCCAGCAGGACGCGCCGCAGCCGCAGTTCGCGGACCTCGCCGTCGCCGCGCCGCACGGCGAGGGTGACCTCGGAGCCCGCCGTGCGCTCGCCGTCCCGCCCGCGCAGCCGGGCCACCACCTCGGTGACCGGCAGACGGTCGGCCGGGTCCTCGTCGATCCGCAGCAGCCGGTCGCCGGCCGCGATCCCGGACGCGGCGGCGGGCCCGGCGGGCGCGACCTGGGAGACCGTGGTGACGCCGTCCTCGCCGCGGCCGACCGAGAGGCCGACGCCCAGGTAGCGGCCGTCCAGGCCCTGGCTGAACTCGGCGTACTCCTGGGCGCTGTAGTACGCGCCCCAGCGGTCGCCGTTGACTCCGAGCAGGTGCTCGGCCTGCTGCTCGGACAGCGCGGTGCCGGCCGGGTCCGCCGGGAGGCCCCCGGCGGACCCGGCGACCGGGCCGGCGTCGACGGACGGGCGCCGCGGCGGACCGCTCGGGTCGCCCCAGGCGCCGGTGGCGGCCCCGGCCATCAGCACGGCGCCGAACACCAGGCTGAGGGTGGCCACCTGACGCGCCCTGCGCGGAGTTTGCAGCATGGCATCGGAGTGTAGACACCGCGTCGGGCACGACGGGCCGGAACGACGGACGGGAAACGGCGGCGGCCCCGGACGGCGCAGTGCCGTCCGGGGCCGCCGGGCCCGTCGGGGTCAGACCTTGAGGTACTTGCGCAGGGTGAAGAACGCCGCCACACCGGCCATGCCCATACCGACCACGATCAGCAGCGGTATCACCGCGAGCACCGAGCCGAGGCCGATGAAGTGGATGAACTGCACTCGGTCGGCCAGCCAGTTCTGGACGAAGAAGTGCCCGCCGACCAGCAGCCCGGAGGCCATGATCGCGCCGAGCAGCGCGGAGAACGCGGCCTCGGCGATGAACGGCATCTGGACGTAGAAGTTCGAGGCGCCGACCAGGCGCATGATGCCGGTCTCGCGCCGCCTGCTGTACGCCGACACCCGGACGGTGTTGACGATCAGCAGCAGGGCGACGAACAGCATCAGCACCATGATCACGAAGGCCGCCGTCTGGAGGCCGTTGAGCAGGCCGAACAGGTTCTCCAGGATCTTCCGCTGGTCCTCGACCGACTTGACGCCCGGTTTTCCGGCGAAGGCGCTCTGGATGACGTCGTACTTGGTCGGGTCGTTGAGCTTGACCCGCCAGGACTGCGGCATGGCGTCCGGGCCCAGGACGGAGATGAGCGGGTTGTCCGGGTTCATCTCCTTCCAGTGCTTGTACGCCTCGGCGGAGCTCTCGAAGGTCGACGACTGGACCACCGAGTCCATCTTGTCCAGCTGGGCCTTGATGTCCTGCACCTGCTGGTCGGTGGCCGCGCCCTTGTCGCACTGCGGCGAGTTGCGGGCGTCCGACTTGGTGCAGAAGTAGATGCTCACCTCGACCTTGTCGTACCAGTACCCCTTCATGGAGTTCACCTGGTCGCGGACCAGGAGCGAGGAACCGGCGAGGGCGAGGGAGAGCGCGACACTGACCACGACCGCGATGGTCATCGTCAGGTTGCGGCGGAGACCCACACCGATCTCCGACAGGACGAACTGGGCACGCATGCGGGTAACAACTCCAGGGTCGGTACTGCTGGTCTGTCGACGCGGGCGGACGGCCCTACAGGTTCAGCGCCGGTCGGTCAGTGCTGGTATCCGTAGACGCCGCGGGCCTGGTCGCGGACGAGCAGCCCCTTGTCGAGCTCGATGACGCGCTTGCGCATCTGGTCGACGATGGCCTGGTCGTGGGTGGCCATCAGCACCGTGGTGCCGGTGCGGTTGATGCGGTCGAGCAGCTTCATGATGCCGACGGAGTTCTGCGGGTCGAGGTTGCCGGTGGGCTCGTCCGCGATCAGCAGCATCGGGCGGTTCACGAACGCGCGGGCGATCGCCACGCGCTGCTGCTCACCACCGGAGAGCTCGCCCGGCATGCGGTCCTCCTTGCCGCCGAGGCCGACCAGCTCCAGCACCTCGGGCACCACCTTGTTGATGGCGCTCTTGGGCTTGCCGATCACCTCAAGCGCGAAGGCGACGTTCTGCGCGACCGTCTTGTTCGGCAGCAGGCGGAAGTCCTGGAAGACGGTGCCCAGCTGGCGGCGCATGTGCGGCACCTTCCAGTTGGACAGCTTGCCGAGGTCCTTGCCCAGCACGTGCACCTCACCCGTGCTGGGGCGCTCCTCGCGCAGGCACAGGCGCAGGAAGGTGGACTTGCCCGAGCCGGACGAGCCGACCAGGAAGACGAACTCGCCCTTCTCGATCTCCAGCGAGACGTTGTCCAGGGCGGGACGGTTCTGCTTGGGATAGGTCTTGGAGACGTTGTCGAATCTGATCACGGCTGCATCACGGAGGCCATCCTAGGCGGCGCCAGTCCTCGGTCCATCCACCCCGGGCGCCCGGCCCTGGGGCGGGCGATGGGAGCGGAAAGGGCCGCTCCCGGTCTGGGACCATACGCGAATCGACGGTCGGCGCGCAGGGTCGGTCCGGGACGGCCGTCGAAATCTGGGGGACAATGTCCGGTTATGCCCCGAAAATTGCGAGGCATCTCACAGCCCGGGAGCCGGAACGGTCAGAACCTGGCAGAGTGGAGCTGGCGTCCGCGTTCGGGCGCTCCCCCGCACAGGGCAAGAAGAGGAACCAAAGCCCCGTCCGGTGCGTTGGCTGTAGCAGCGAGGAGGAGATCGCATGACCTGCGACCATCTGGTGTGCGCCAACTGCAACGGCCGCGTGAGTGACGGGCGTTGCCCGGTCTGCCGCGCCAACCGGGCCCGGCTGCAGGAGCAGCAGGGGCCGTTCGCGGCGCTCTCCCCCGCGATGCTGCTGGCCCTGCTGGCCGGTCTGCTCGCGGTGGCGCTGATCGCCCGGCAGGCACTGGCTTGAGTCCGCTCACCCCGTCCGAGACCTACCGCAAGGGCCCCCGACCGATCCGGTCGGGGGCCCTCTTCGCTGTCCGCGCCTGGCCTGCGCCTACTGCGCGGCGGTCTCCCGCTGCTTGCGCCACCGGATGCCGGCCTCGATGAAGCCGTCGATGTCGCCGTCCAGCACGCCCTGCGGGTTGCCGACCTCGTACTCGGTGCGGACGTCCTTGACCATCTGGTACGGGTGCAGCACGTAGGAGCGCATCTGGTTGCCCCAGGAGCTGCCGCTGTCCTTGAGCGCGTCCATCGCCGCGCGCTCCTCCTGGCGGCGCCGCTCCAGCAGCTTGGCCTGGAGGACGTTCATCGCGGACGCCTTGTTCTGGATCTGCGAGCGCTCGTTCTGGCAGGAGACGACCACGCCGGTCGGGATGTGCGTGATGCGCACCGCCGAGTCGGTGGTGTTGACGCCCTGGCCGCCGGGGCCGGAGGCGCGGTACACGTCGATGCGCAGGTCGCCCTCGTCGATGTCGACGTGGTCGGACTGCTCGACGACCGGGAGCACCTCGACACCGGCGAAGGAGGTCTGCCGGCGGCCCTGGTTGTCGAACGGCGAGATGCGCACCAGACGGTGGGTGCCCTGCTCGACCGAGAGCGTGCCGTAGGCGTACGGCGCCTTGACGGTGAAGGTCGCGGACTTGATGCCGGCCTCTTCGGCGTACGAGGTGTCGTACACCTCGGTGGCGTACCCGTGCCGCTCGGCCCAGCGCAGGTACATGCGCATCAGCTGCTCGGCGAAGTCGGCGGCGTCGACGCCACCGGCCTCGGCCCGGATGTTGATGAGCGCCTCGCGGGCGTCGTACTCGCCGGACAGGAGGGTGCGGACCTCCAGTTCCTCGACCGCCTTCTGGACGGAGACGAGCTCGGCCTCGGCCTCGACGCGGGTGTCCGCGTCGTCCTCGGCCTCGGCCAGCTCGAACAGCACGCCCAGGTCGTCGATGCGGCTGCGCAGGCCCTCGACCTTGCGCAGTTCACCCTGGAGGAAGGAGAGCCGGCTGGTCACCTTCTGCGCGTTCGCGACGTCGTCCCACAGGTTGGGGGCGGCTGCATCCTCCTCCAGGACCGCGATGTCGGCCCGGATCTTGTCCAGGTCGAGGACTGCCTCGATCGACCCCATGGTCGTTTCGAGGTTCTTGAGCTCTTCGGAAGGATCGACGGCTGCCACGCCCCCAGGGTAATGGTTCCGGGGGTGGTCATGACGACACCGGGGTCCACCGACCCTCCGGGAGCGGCCCGACGGCCCGCTACGGCGCCCGCGGGGCCGTGCCGGACACCGCCGGACGGGCCCGATGGCCGGCGTCCGGCGCGGTGGCCGCGAAGGCCGTCCAGGCCGCGGCGGCGCCCGCCAGCAGCAGGACGGTGGCCAGCAGGACGGCCAGCAGCCGGCGGCGGCGCAGCAGTGCCTGCCGGTCCCGGCGGTGCCCGGCGCCCGGGGCGGTGCGCTGGGCGCGGGACTCCGCGGCGTACGCGGCCAGCTCGTCCGCGGAGGGGCGGCGCAGGCTGGTGTGGGTGTCCCGGGTGGAGTCGGGGGCGACGCCGGGCACCAGCGGGACGGCCGGGCCGCGGCGGCGCTTGTGGACGCCCGGGCCGGCGTCCACCTCGGCGTACACGGCCTCGCCGGGGGTCAGCGCCTCCTCGGCCGGGGCGCGGCCCTGGGAGGGGACGGCCAGCACCGGCAGGCCGGCCAGCGAGGGCAGCTGCTCGCGCAGCCGGGCGGCCAGCTCGGCGGCCCGCAGCCGGGAGGCCGGGGCCTTGGCCAGGCACTCGGAGATGATCCGCCACAGCCCGTCCGGCAGGCCGGGGATCGGCGGCACCTGCTCGGTGACGTGCCGGCGCAGCACCGCGCCGGTGTGGCCGCCGCCGAACGGGGTGAAGCCGGCCAGCAGCTCGTACAGCACGGTGGCGAGGGCGTAGATGTCGACGGCGGCGCGCGGCTCCAGGCCCTCGATGATCTCCGGGGCGAGGTAGTCGGGGGTGCCGATGATCCTGGTGGCCCGGGTGCGGCGCGGGGCGTCGACCAGGCGGGCCACGCCGAAGTCGGTGAGCTTGGCGCGCGGGGCGCCGCCGGGCCCGGGGGCGGCGGCGAGGTCGAGCAGGACGTTCTCCGGCTTGACGTCGCGGTGGACGATGCCGGCCGCGTGCGCGGCGGCCAGGCCGTCGGCGACGTCCGCGATGACCGAAGCGGCGGTCTGCGGCGGGAGTGCGCCGTCGCGCTCCAGCCGGGAGCGCAGGTCGGTGCCCTGGACCAGCTCCATCACCAGGGCGAGGTCGCTGCCGTCTACGACCATGTCGCGCACGCCGACCACCCGGGGGTGGTCGAGGCTGGTCAGCGCGGCGCGTTCCTGGACGAAGCGGCCGACCAGCACCTGGTCGGCGGCCAGGTCCTCGCGCAGCAGCTTGACCGCCACCGGGCCATCGGGCCCCTCACCGAGCCAGACCGTCCCGGCCGAACCCCGGCCGATCACCTGGTGGACGGTGTACCGGCTGCCGATCTTGCGTGCCAATGCTGCTCCGTGGGCGGCGCGGGAGCGCGCCGGGGGTCCGGTGCGCTCGGTGGGGCGGGACAACAGCGACCAACCTACGCGCCCCGACCCCCCGCGCGGGCCGCCTGAGGGCCCCGGGCGGGCAGTCTCGGGCGAGAAATCTCCGGAATTGTCGACAAATCGTCAATCCCGCCGCCCGGTCCCGGTGTCGGGCGCGAGCGGGGCCCGTACGCCGGGCCCGACCCTGCGTCAGATCTACGAGCCGCCGAACAGCGCGTTCGCCCAGTCGCGCACGGTGTTGAACCAGCCCTGGACGTTTTCCCAGTAGTGCGGCAGCGGCGTGAAGTTCCACAGCGCCACCCCGGCCACGGCCAGGACCAGCAGCACCATCAGGCAGCCCTTGAGGCAGCCGAGCCCCGGGATGTACATCCGGTTGCGGCTGCGCGGGCGCCGCTCGCGCGGCGGGGCGGGCTCGCGGCGGGCCTGCTCGCGCGGCTCCTCGCGGTGCTGCGGGGGCTCGCGGTGCTGCGGCGCCGGCGGCTCGCTCCGGCGCGGCACCGGGGTGGGCGGGGGCGGCGGCGGGTAGCCGCCCTGCGACTGCCCGTACGCCGCCGGGGCCGGCCGGTAGCCGCCGGGCGGCTGCGGGCGGCCGCCGGGCTGCGGCTGGCCGCCGTGGCCGGGCTGGCCGCCCTGGTACGGCGGCGGGGCGACCTGCGGGCGCTGGGCGTACCCGGGCGGCGGCGGGCCCTGGCGTCGCTGGTCCGGCTGGTAGCCGGCCGGCGGCTGCGGCTGGTAGCCCGGTCGGCCGCCCTGGCCCGGCCGGCCGCCCGGCCCGGCCTGGTAGGGCGGCGGGGCGACCTGCGGGTCCTCGAAGTCCTCCGGCCCGAAGTAGCCGACCTGGGTCTGCTGGTTGCGGTCCCGCGCCGCCCGCAGCTGCGTCTGCCACGGGTGCGGCGTCTCCTCCTTCGGCGCGCCCGGCGCGCCCGGCGCGCCCGGCGGGGGCGGCGGCACGACGGTGGGCGGCATCACCTGGGTGCGGTCCGGGGCACCGTACGGCGGGGCGGGCGGCGGCTGGGTGCTCATCACCCGGGTCGCCGCGGCCGGGTCGTAGTGCGGGGCGCCGGGGCCCGCGGGCGGCATGCCCGGGGCGGTCGGCGGCAGGTCCGGGACGGCCCCGGCGGCGCTCGGGACGGCGGTCGGCCGCGGGTCCGGCAGGAGCAGCGCGCCGACCGCGAGCGCCTCGTCCACCGCCGCCGGGGAGGCGTGCACCCCGACGCCGGCCGCCACCACCCGCAGCGCGCGGGCCAGCGAGGTCGCGCCCGGCCGCTGCGCCGGGTCCTTGCGCAGGCAGCGCTCGATCACCGTCCAGAGCGGCTCGGGCATGGTGCTGGGCCGCTGCGGCTCCTGCGCCAGGTGGGCCTGGAGGACCGCGAGGGCGCCGTCGCCCTGGAACGGCTGGCGGCCGGTGACCAGCTCGTACAGCATGATCCCGGCGCCGTAGACGTCCACCGCGGAGGTCTGCGGGCGGCCCTCGGCGGACTCCGGGGCGACGTAGGCGGGGGTGCCGACGAACTCGTGGGTGCGGGTGATGCCCGGGGAGTCGGCCAGGCGGGCGATGCCGAAGTCCGTCAGCAGCGGGTGCATCTGCTCGGTGCCGTCCACCAGCACGGAGGCGAGCAGCACGTTGGCCGGCTTGAGGTCGCGGTGGACGATCCCGTCCTCGTGGCTGGCCGCCAGCGCGTCCGCGACCTGGGCCATCAGCAGGGCGCCGGCGATCGGGCTGAACGGGCCGTTGGCCCGCAGGTAGCGAGCCAGGTCGGGGCCGTCGACCAGGTCCATCACCAGGGCCAGCAGCTCGCCCTCGACCACCAGGTCGCGGACCCGGACGATGTTGGGGTGGGTCAGCCGCAGCAGCAGCGAGCGCTCGCGCAGGAAGCGCATCACGACGTCCGGGTCGGCCGCCAGTTCCTCGCGCAGCACCTTGATCGCCACCAGCTGCCCGGGCTCGCTGCCGGGCACCTGGACGTCGGGGCGCACCCGGCCGCGCCAGACCGTCCCGGTGGCACCCCGACCGAGGGTCTCCTCAAGCAGATACTTGCTGCCGACTGGCCGCACCTGTCGCACTCCTCGTCGTGCCGCCCGCGCGGGGCGCTCCTCCGCCGGTGCGGTGAGCCTGCCGGGCCCGTGTCTGCGGCCACTCTAACGGTGTCCGTTCAGGTTTTTGAGGCGACCGGCAGGCCATCCCGGAGGGGTTGGGGGACATCCCCTAGGGGACTTCCCGGACCCGTTCGACGGGCCCGCCGACGGGGCCCTCGCGGCACCGGTTGACCTGACCCTCCGTCGCCTCCACCATGGCGATGATCGCAAGATCGTCAAATCCGGTACGGTGCGCGGACTGTCCGTGACGGATGGCAGGATGGACACTCGCCACTCGTGTGGCCCAAAGGGTCGCCGCGGTCGCCCCGCGCGCCCGCGAGGACACCGGGCAGCGGTACCAGGCTTCACACCAGCAGAAGGGACCCGCGGGCGAGATGCAGATCCGGCTGACCGTCCTCCGACCGCGCAGCGGCCCGACCGCCGCCGGCTCCGCCATCCCCTACGTGGACGTGCTGGTCACCGCGCCCGTCGGCACCGCGCTCGGCTCCCTCGCGGGCGCCCTCGCGGGCGCCGTCGGCGTGCGCGGGCCCCGGGCCGCCACCCATGTGCACCTGTACGCCGGGGCGCACCGGGTGGACGAGCACACCCTGCTCGGCCACCCCCCGCTCCTCGACGGCGCCGTCCTCAGCCTCAACGAGCCCGACCCGACCGCCGACGACCCCGACGACACCCCCGCCGCCGCCGAACTGCGCGTGGTCGGCGGCCCGGACGCCGGCGGGGTGCACCGGCTGCACGGCCGGGAGATCCGGATCGGCCGCTCCGGCGAGGCCGACGTCCCGCTCGACGACCCCGACGTCTCCCGGCTGCACCTGGCCCTGCACCTCGCCGACGACGGCAAGGTCACCGTCCGCGACCTCGGCTCCACCAACGGCACCACCCTGGACGGCCGGCTCGTCCCGCCCGGCGCACCCGAGGAGGCCGTCCCGCTGGACGCCGGCGCCCTGCTGCGGATCGGCGAATCCACCCTGCAGGTGGCCGTCCCCGCCCCGGCCGACAGCCCCGGCACCGGCCGCGCCGCCCTGCCCGACGGCCACGGCCACCTCCAGCTCGCCGCCCCCGGCCCGGTCCGCCCCGCCGCGCCGGTGGCCGAACCGCCCGCCGCCCCCGAACCCGCCCCCGGCCGCGGCCGCGGCCTGCTCTCGCTGCGGCTCGGCCGCACCGCCGAACCGCCCGGCCAGGAGAGCGCCGAGCGCCACCACACCGCCGTCCGGCTCCGCCAGGCCGCCGCCCAGCGCGAACGGTGGCCGGATCTCGCCACCCTGCTGCTCAACGCCGTCGGCCCCGGCCCCCGGCTCTGGGAGCGCGGCCCCGGCCATCCCGACGCGCTCACCCTGCGCCTGGGCACCGCCGACCGCCCCGGCGGCCCCGGCACCGCACCCGGCACCATGCTGCCCGCCGTCCCCGTCACCCTCGACCTGCAGACCGCCGGCAGCCTCGGCCTCAGCGGCCCCCGGGAACGCCTGGACTCGCTCACCCGCGCCGTCGTCGCCCAACTCGCGGCCCTGCACCCGCCGACCGGCCTGAGCCTCGTCGTCGTCGACGCCGACCCGGGCCGCGCCCCCGAGGAACGCACCGACACCTGGGCCTGGGCCCTGTGGCTGCCCCACCTGCGCCCCGCCGAAGGCCAGGACTGCCGCCTGCTGCTCGGCCTCGACGACGAACAGGCCACCGCCCGGCTGACCGAACTCACCGCCCGGCTCAGCGCCCCGACCGGCCTCGGCGGCCACCCCGCCACCGTGGTCGTGGTGGACGGCCGCCCGGCCACCGAGACCGCCCGGCAGGCGCTCGACCTGCTGCTGCGCCAGGGCCCGGCCGTCGGCATCTTCCCGATCTGCCTCGCCGAGCAGCCCGAGCTGCTCCCCCGCGGCCTCGGCGCCACCGCCCTGATCACCGGCGAGGTCGGCACCCAGCTCTCGCTCGACCGCCCGGTCGCCCGCGGCCGGGAGACCCTGCACGAGGTCTCGCTGGACGCCGTCTCCGACGTCTGGGCCGAACGGCTCGCCCGCGTCCTCGCCCCGCTGCGCGAGGCCGTCCCGGCCGCCCGCGGCCCGCTGCCCGACGCCCTGCGGCTGCTCGACCTGCTCCAGCTCGACACCGTCACCCCCGCCAAGCTGTCCGCCCGCTGGGACGCCCACGCCGGCGGCATCGGCGCCGCCACCGCGCTGCTCGGCACCACCCGGGACGAGCTCTGCACGCTCGACCTGGCCGACCCCGAACTCGCCCTCCCCTCCCCCGACCCGGGCGGCCCGCACCTGCTCATCGGCGGCGCCCGCGGCTCCGGCAAGACCGAACTGCTGCGCACCCTGGTCGCCTCGCTCGCCGTCTCCGAGCGCCCCGAGCGGCTGGCCGTCACCCTCATCGAGGGCCGGGCGGCGGAGGACGGCCTGGACGGCTGCACCGAGCTGCCGCACGTCACCGGCCGGGTGAACGCCGCCGCCGACCCGCGCGCCGCGCTGCTCGCGGCCGAGGCGCTGGAGGACGAACTCGCCCTGCGCGAGCGGCTGTTCGACGGCCTGGACTTCGCCTCCTGGCACGCCGCCCGGATCCTGGACGGGCAGCACGGCGCCGCGGACGCGGAACGCCCACAGGTGCCGGTGCCCGCCACCGTCGGCGCGGCCGGCTCCGCCGCCTCCCCCACCCCCAGGATCATCCAGCCCCGCAGCGGCGACGCCCCCCGCCCGGCGGCCGCCCCCGTTCCGGCCCGTCTGGTCGTCGTGGTCGACGACTACGACGCCCTGCTCGCCCCCACCTCCCCGGCCGGCCGGCCGCTCGCCCGCGCGCTCGCCGCCGTCGCCCGCCGCGGCGGCCCGCTCGGCGTCCACCTCGCGGTCGCCACCGGCCGTCCGGAGGAGAGCGCCGGCACCGAGGTCGACGAGGCCGCCCTGCTGCGGATCGCGCTGCGCACCGAGGACCCGGCCGACTCCGACCTGCTGATCCACCTCGGCGACGCGGCCGCCCTCCCCGAGGACACCCCGGGCCGCGGCTACCTGCGCCTGCCGGACGGCGGCGTCACCGCCTTCCAGACCGCCCGGATCAGCGGCCGCATCCCGCGCACCGCCACCCTGCGCCCCACCGTCGTCGCGATAGACCCGCTCCAGCTCGGCGCCCCGCCCGCCCGCCGCCCGGTCCGCGAACTCGGCAACGGCCCCACCGACCTCGCCCTCCTCGCCAGCGCCCTCCAACGCGCCGCCGCCCGCTGACCGGGTCGCGGCGCCCGCCCACCCCGGCCGCCGCACCTGCCCGCCCGTCGCCTTCCGGAGGCGACGGACGGCAGCGGCCGGCTAGGGCCTGTCGGCGAGGCCGCGGGTGTAGTGGGCGGCGGCGAGGACCGAAGCCATCAGCTCGGAGTCGAGCACGGAGGCGTCCGCCAGCCGGGTGGCCGACGCGTGGGCGCCGAGCAGTGTCTTGGTGACCCGCAGCGCGGCCTCGGGGCGGCGCGTGACGGGCCTGGTCCACTCGGCCACCGCCGCATCCAGGTCCTCCTCGGGGACGACGCGCTGCAGGATGGCGAGCTCACGCGCCTCCACCGCGCCGACCGGGCGGCCGGTGAGGATGATCTCGCGGACCCGGGCCGCGCCGACCTCGTGGATCAGGCGGGGCAGCAGACCGCCCCAGGCGACGGGCAGGCCCAGGGCCAGCTCGGGCAGCCGGAAGACGGCGTTGTCGGCGCCGACCCGCAGGTCGCAGGCGAGCGCCAGGGCGAAGCCGGCGCCGGTCGCCCGGCCCTGGACCCGTGCGACGGTCACGGCGGAGCTGTTGGTGAGGGCGTCGCAGACCCTGCGGGCCTTGTCCCCGTAGCTCCGTATGCCGCCGCCGGTCGGGTCCTCGTCCAGACCCGCGAAGAGTTCGTCGCGGTCGCCGCCGAGGCAGAAGTCCCGGCCGGCCGCGGACAGCACGATCACCCGCACGGCCGGGTCGGGTACGGCGAGGACGGCGAGGAGTTCGTCCAGCATGGCCGCGGTGACGGCGTTCCCGGTCCCCGGGCTGTCCAGCTCGACGTGGAGCACCGCGCCCCGGAGCTCGGAACGGACCGTACGGGCCGGCGCGGGCTCGGCGGCCGGCGCGGGCTCGGGGACGGGCCCGGGCTGGGGGTACCAGCCGGTGGGCGCCGAGGGGTACGGGACGTACGGGGGCTGCATCGCGTGCGACGGGTACTGGGGCACCTGCGGGGAAACGTTCATGCGGACACTCTCAGGGACGTCACCCGGTGGAAGACCATCCGGGGCGCGTGCTCCGGCGGGCTCACCGCCCGCAGGGTCGGGAAGCGCCGCAGCAGCTGGCCGAGCAGGGCGCGTGCCTCCAACCGGGCCAGGCCCGCGCCGAGGCAGTAGTGGGCGCCGCCGCCGAAGGTGAGGTGGGTGCCCCGGCGGAGCACGTCGAAGGCGTGCGGGTCCGGGTTGCGGCGCGGATCGCGGTTGGCCGCGCCGTACATCACGTGGACCATGGTGTCCTTGGGGAGGGACACCCCGGCCAGCACGGTGTCCTCGCCCGCGACGCGGCTGTTGACGCGGATCGGCGGGTCGTAGCGCAGCGCCTCGTCGATCGCCTCGTCGACGTGCTCCGGCCGCTCCCGCAGCCACTCCCACGTCCCGGGCGACCGCAGCAGCTGCCACACCAGCGAGGAGAGCAGCGTCGCCGTGGTCTCCAGCGAGGCGATGGTGACGAACATGGTGAGCTGGTAGACCATCCGGTCGGTGGCCTCGCGGTCGCCCTCCAGCTCGTCCCAGGTGCGGATCCAGCCGGCGATCACGTCGTCGCCGTCCTTGTCGCGCCGCTCCCGGACGAGGCGGGTGAAGTACTCGCGCAGGTCCATGGTGGCCTGCTCGGAGACCGCCAGCTGGCTCTTGGTGGGCAGCAGCTCCTGGGCGTGCACCTGGTTGTGGGTCATCGTCAGGATGTGCGGGTGGTCCGCCGGCGCGATGCCCAGCCAGCGCCCGACGGTGCCGATCGGCAGCTGCTCGCTGACCACGGCGGCGAAGTCCGCCTCGCCGTCCGCCCGTATTCGCTCGGCCAGGCGGTCGAGCAGTTCGGTGGCGTCGGCCTCGATCTGCGGAGCCATGTCCCGCAGGGTGTTCCGGTCGAAGAGGTTCCCGAGGCTGCGCCGCTGCCGGGTGTGCTCGGGGGCGTTGAGCCGGGAGAGGGTCCGGCTCATCTCCTGGGTGGCGACGGCCTCCCAGCGCTCCGTCCCGGTCTGCCGCTCCTGCCAGGCGAAGTCGGGGACGAGCCAGGTCCTGCCGCGCAGGACCTGGTCGCACGCGTCGTAACCGGTGACCAGGTAGCCGCCCCAGGGCGCCGGGACGAGATCGCCCAGCGCCCGCAGCTCGTCGTAGACCGGGCTCGGGTCGGCGAGCCCCTCGGCCGACCGCAGCCGCCGCAGGAGCGGCACGGCGGCACGGCGGTCGACCCTTCCGTCAGGACGCTCCGGATCCGCAGGGCGGGCTTCCAACATGGCGGTCACACGGGGCTCCTTGCGCGCGGGCGGGCAGTACGGCGGCGATCTACCCAGTACCAGTGCGCTCAAGCGTCGATCCGTGTTGCCCCCGTCACGTGCCGCGCCGCCGTCACACCCGGTTCACCCAGCGGCGGCCGAGCGGATTCCGACGGCGCGTCGGATCGGAGCCCAGGACGTCTCAGATCCGGAAGACGTCCAGGAAGGAGCTCCACCACCCCTTCTTCTGCGGGGCCCGGACCGGCTCCGGGGCGGTGACCTGCGGGTACGCCTGCGCCGCCGCGGAGCCACCCGGCGACCCGCCCGGTGCGGGGTCCGTCCGCACACCCGGCCCCGTGGTACGGGCGGGCGCCGGGGTGAACCGCACCGGCAGCGAGACCAGGCCGCGCTGGAACGGGCCCGGCCGCCACTCCACGCGCTCCGCGGGCACCGCGAGCGTGACGTCCGGGAGGGCGTTGAGCAGGCACTCGATCGCGCTCAGGGCGATCAGCTGGGCCGGGGACTTGGCCGGGCACGCGTGCGGGCCGGCGCCCCAGGCCAGGTGGGCTCCCTTGCTGAGGGTCAGCCGGGCGTCCGTCAGCGCGGGGTCGCTGTTGGCGGCGGCGAAGCTGATCACCACCGGGCTGCCCGCGTCCATCGGGACCCCGCCCATGTCGAGGTCCTGCATCGGGTAGTGCGTCGCGTAGTTGGCGATCGGCGGGTTGTTCCACAGCACGTCGTCGAGGGCGTCCTCGATGCGCAGCCCGGAGCCGCCCTCGCCGGACAGCAGCAGGAGCAGCGCGTTGCCGATCAGGTTGCGCTCGGGCTCGACGCCGGCCCCCATCAGCATGACCAGCTGGTCCTTGAGCTCTTCGTCCCGCAGGCCGGCCGGGTGCTGGATGAGCCACGAGGTGATGTCGTCGCCCGGCTGACGGCGCTTCAGCGCGACCAGGTCCATCAGGCAGGACGTCAGGTCCTCGTTGGCCTGGATCACGTCGAGGCCGTCGAAGAGCGCGGACATGCTGCGGGTCAGCCGGTCGCCGATGTCGGCCGGGCAGCCGAACAGCTGGTTGAACAGCAGCAGCGGCAGCAGCTTGGCGTAGTCGTTGAGCAGGTCGGCCCGGCCCAGCGGACTGAACTGGTCGATCAGGTAGCCGGCGATCCGCTCGACGTGCCGGTTGAGCCGGTTGTCGTTGAGCCGCTCCAGGCTCTCGGTGACGGCCTTGCGCAGCCGCAGGTGTTCGGCGCCGTCCGTGAAGAGGCAGTTGGGCCGGTAGAACATCATCGGCAGGACGGGGCTGTCCAACGGCACCCGCCCTTCGTTCAGCGCCGCCCAGCGCCGCGAGTCCCGGGCGAACATCCCCGGGTTCTGCAGCACCCGCAGAGCGGCCTCGTGCGAGGTGACCAGGGTGGCCTCCACGCCCGGGGCCAGCTCCACCGGCGCGGCGGGACCGTTGGCGCGCAGCTTGTCGTAGACCGCGCCGGGGTCGGACGAGAACATCTCCCCGTAGAGCGGTGTGCTCACGCCGACGTGCATCGGGCAGCCCGGCGGAGGCGACTGCGGGGCGGGTCGCTGCGGAGAATCCATGGGTCGTTCCTTGGAGGTGGCCCCGGGCGGGTGCGGACCCGGGAGACGTGAGCGGGGGGAGGCGTGGGGGGAGGTCAGGAGGCGCGGTCGAGCAGGTGCCGGACGAGCGTCAGCAGGGCGTTGGCCGAGGAGCGCTGGTCCCGCGCGTCGCAGAACACCACCGGCGTGTGCGGCAGCAGGTCGAGCGCCTCACGCAGCTGCTCCTCGGTGTACTCGCTCTGCCGGTCGAAGCTGTTGACCGCCACGGCGTACTCCAGGCCGTACCGCTCGATCAGGTCGATGACCGGGAAGGTGTCCGCGAGACGGGTCGGGTCGGCCAGCAGCAGCGCTCCCAGCGCTCCCCGCGCCATGTCCTCCCAGAGCTGCATGAACCGCTGCTGCCCCGGCGTGCCGAACAGGTACAGCACCAGGTCGTCGCCGAGCGTCAGCCGGCCGAAGTCCAGGGCGACGGTCGTGGTCTTCTTGTCCGGTACGCCGCGGAGGTCGTCGACGCGGGTGGACGCCTGCGTCATGCTCTCCTCGGTGCTCAGCGGGGCGATCTCCGACAGGGCCCCGATGAGCGTGGTCTTGCCGACCGCGAAGTGCCCCACGACCAGGATCTTGACAGCGGTCGTCACCGCGCCCGGGACGTAGATGTCCTCAGGCGAACCGGCGTTGAAGTCCATGCAGTACCTTCTCTAGAAGTCTCGGATCCGGGACCTGGGCCGGCGGCGGGGCCGACCGGCGCAGCAGCCGTCCCTCCCGGATCAGGTCCGTCAGCAGCAGCCTCACGACCCCCACCGGCAGCTCCAGCCGGGCCGCGACCTCGGCCACCGAGAGGTAGCCGCCGGAGCACAGCTCCCAGATCGCCCGGGTCTCCGGGCTGGGCAGGGCGGGGAGGCCCTGCTCGGGTCCGACGGTGACCAAGGTGATCAGAGACAGGTCGTCCGCACTCGGCAACTCGCGCCCGCCGGTGATGACGTAGGAGCGGATGAACCCGCCGGTGACCCGCTGTTCCTCGCCGCCGACCGTCATGAGCCGCTGAGCGTGCTCTGGCGCGGCGCCGCCGACATCGCCCGTCCGAGTGCGCCCACCTGCTGCTGCATCCGGAAGGACATCGCCTCCATGTCGACGTCGGGGGCGGCGGAGGCCGCCAGGTAGGCACCGCTGCCGGCCGCGATCAGGAAGATCCAGCCGTGGTCGTACTCCAGGAGGGTCTGGCGCCAGGCCCCGCCGCCTCCGCCGACGAACGGGGCGACCGCGCGGCTCAGCGACTGCATCGAGCTCATCGCGGCGGCGTTGGTCTCCGCCTCGTCACGGCCTATCTCGCTGCACCTTTCGAGCAGGAGGCCGTCGGCGGAGACGAGGATGGCGTGCCGGGCGCCGGGTACCTGGAGTACGTCGTTGAGCACCCAGGAAAGATCACGGCTCACTGGATCTCGGTTCCTTCCGTGGTCATGGTGTTACGCCCGGACAGCGTGCCGCGCTGGAACGCGCCGAGGCGGGACGGCGTGTGCTGGCCGGTGCTCCGCACCGGCTCCTCGGCCCGACCGGGGTCCTGCGGGGAGGGGACGACCGACACCGGGCGCTGGCGACGGCGTCGGGGCAGCAGCCCGTCCGCGGTCGTCTCCGGCTCCGCCATCGCCGCCGGCACCGGGGCCAGGGGCGCCGCCGGTTCGGGCAGCGACACGAGCCGCTGACCGGAGGCCGGCGCCCAGGCCGGAGCGGGCTGCTCCGCCGGCGCGGCCTGGTGGTCGCCGTGTTCGGCGGCGACCGGGGCGGCGACCTCGCTGCTGAGCAGCTCGGCCGGCAGCAGCACGACGGCCCGCACGCCCCCGTACGGGGAGACCGAGTCGACGGAGACCCGGAAGCCGTAGCGGGCGGCCAGCATGCCGGAGACGGCGAAGCCGAACTTCGGCGGGTTGCCCAGGCTGGTGAGGCTGATCGGCGCACCCGGGTTCAGGAGCACCGCCGCGCGGTCCTTCTCCTCCTGGCCCATGCCGAGGCCGGCGTCGTCGATGATCAGGCAGACCCCGGTGGGAACGGCCTGGACGCTGACCTCCACCGGGGTGTCCGGGGCGGAGTAGTTGGTCGCGTTGGCGAGCAGCTCGGACAGCACGACGGCGACCGGCTCGACGACCTTGCTGGCGAGCGAGACGCTGATCCGGGAGTGGATCCGCACCCGGTCGAAGTGCCGGATCCGGCCCTGGGCGCTGCGGACCACGTCGTAGACCGAGGCCACGCTCTCGCGGCGGCCCAGCCAGCCGCCGCAGAGCACCGCGATGCCCTGGGCGCGCCGGCCGAACTGGCTGTTCGAGTGGTCGACCGTCATCAGGTCGGCCAGGATCTGCGGGCTGTCGCCGTACTTCCGCTGCACCTTGTCGATGACGACCTGCTGCTCGTCGGCCAGGCCCTGCAGCGTCCGCATCGCCGCCTTGAGGACGGCCTTGGTGTCCTCCTCGGCGTCCCGGCGGACGTCCGCGAGCTCGGACGCGTGCTGGCCCTGCATGCGGTCGTACAGCGCGCCGAGTTCGTCGTGCTGCCGCTGCGCCAGGGCGCTCGCCTCCTCCAGGGAAACGTTTCTCCGCCGCAGGGCGAGGTTCGTCCTGCGGGCTTGGAGGGCCGCTCCGACGGCTGCGAGCATCACCACGATGAAGACCCAGAAAAAGGGTTCCTGCACAAATGACGTCATGAAACTCTCTTCAGGTGGCATCGCGTGGAGCCGCTCCGGGCCCCGATACGCGAATGGGACTGGCGGCCCGAAGCTCTCCGAAAGCCACCTGATGTCACATCACATCGAGGTGCTTTCCGGCACGAGACCTGCGGCGACGCCTATCGCGGGGTCAGCCTACTGCAACTCATGCCAGGTCAGAACAGCTACCAAAAAGGGCAGTTGGGGCGAAATTCCGCGCCCCGTCGGGAACTCCGGTGAGCATTGGCGGAGTTCGTGATGTCGCGTCAACCGCAGGGGCACACTCCGGCCACCTCCGGTTCGCGCGCAGAGTGATTCCCCCGTCACCCTCCGGAATCCGCCGCCCGCGGGCCCGCCCACGTAAAACGGCGGGCCCGCGTCCGAGAGGACGCGGGCCCGCCGGGAAGGAGCCGTCCGTCAGCGCATCGAACCGGTGCGCAGGAGGGTGCGGATGACCCGCATCGCGACCGAGAGGCTGGACAGCTCGTAGTTGTCCGAACCCCTTATGTCGTCGAGGGTGCTCTTGGCGCGGTTCAGGAGGGTCGCGTTGAGGTCCGCCCAGGCGGTGTAGCGCTCCTCCGGGGTGGCGCCGTCGGGGCCGCAGGCGAGGATGTCGGCGGTCAGCGCCGCGTGCGCCGCGAAGAGGTCCTCGCGGATCGCGGCCCGGGCCATCGACGACCAGCGGTCGGTGCGGGGCAGCTCGATGATGCGGTCGAGCAGGTGGGTGATCTGGAGGCGGTCGGCGAGGTCGTAGTAGAGCTCGGCGACGTCCGCGACGTCCTTGTCGGCGCGGTCCGCGACCTCGCTGATGTCCAGGGTCGGGAAGGTCGAGGAGAGGCCGGCGATCCGGGTGGCCAGCTCCTCCGGCACCCCCGCCGAGGCGAGCTCGTTGTAGACGGACTCGTACCAGACCAGGTCGTCGCCGCGCAGCGGCTTGGGCAGCGAACCCCAGACCTGCTTGACCCGGTCGTGGAAGAACTCGATGGTGGCGGCGATGTCGAGCGGCTGGCGGCGGTTGTTGAGCATCCACCGGGTGGCGCGCTCGACCAGGCGCCGCGAGTGCAGCCGCATCCTGGTCTGGACCCGGGCCGGGACCTGGTTGTCCAGGCCCTCGATCTCGGCCCAGATCCCCTCCAGGCCGAACACGGCCCGGGCGGCGGTGTGGGTCCGGGCGATCTCCTCGTAGGTCGCGCCGGTCTCCTCCTTCAGCCGGAAGGCGAAGGTGCAACCGCCGCGGTTGATCGTGTCGTTGACGATCAGGGTGGTGATGATCTCGCGGCGCAGCGCGTGGTTGTCGATCGCGTCGGCGAACCGGGCCCGCAGCGCGCTCGGGAAGTACTCGTGCAGCGCGGTGCGGAAGAACGGGTCGTCGGGCAGCGAGGTGGCGAGCAGCTCGTCGGCCAGCGTGATCTTGGTGTACGCGAGCAGGACGGACATCTCCGGCTGCGACAGGCCGCGGCCGTTCTGCTGGCGCTCGCGGATCTGGCGCTCGGTGGGCAGGAACTCCAGCCCCCGGTCGAGCTGGCCGGCCGCCTCCAGCCGGTTGATCATCCGGGAGTGGACGTTGACCATGCTGTGCGCCTGGGCGACGGCGTTGGCCAGCACCACGTTCTGCGCGTAGTTGTTGCGCAGCACCAGGTGGCCGACCTCGTCGGTCATCTCGGCGAGCAGGACGTTGCGCTGCTTGACCGTCATGTCGCCCTCGGCGACGACCTGGTTGAGCAGGATCTTGATGTTGACCTCGTGGTCGGAGGTGTCCACGCCGGCCGAGTTGTCGATGGCGTCGGTGTTGATCCAGCCGCCGGTGCTCTCGGGGCCGCCGACCGCCGCGTACTCGATGCGGCCGAGCTGGGTGCAACCGAGGTTGCCGCCCTCGCCGATGACCCGGGCCCGGACCTGGTCGCCGTTGACGCGGATGGCGTCGTTGGCCTTGTCGCCGACCTCGGCGTTGGTCTCGGCGGAGGCCTTGACGTAGGTGCCGATGCCGCCGTTCCAGAACAGGTCGACCGGCGCCTGCAGGATCGCCTTCATCAGCTCGGCCGGGGTGAGCCGGGTGACCTGGACACCGAGCGCGGCCCGGACCTGCGCGCTGAGCTGGATCGACTTGGCGGTGCGCGGGAAGACGCCGCCGCCGGCCGAGATCAGCGACTTGTCGTAGTCGTCCCAGGAGCTGCGGGGCAGCTCGAAGAGCCGGCGGCGCTCGGCGTAGGAGGCGGCGGCGTCCGGGTTCGGGTCGAGGAAGATGTGGCGGTGGTCGAAGGCGGCGACCAGGCGGATGTGCTCGCTGAGCAGCATGCCGTTGCCGAACACGTCGCCGGACATGTCGCCGATGCCGACGACCGTGAAGTCCTCGGTCTGGGTGTCGTGGCCCAGCTCGCGGAAGTTGCGCTTGACCGACTCCCAGGCGCCGCGGGCGGTGATGCCCATGCCCTTGTGGTCGTAGCCGGCCGAGCCGCCCGAGGCGAACGCGTCGCCCAGCCAGAAGCCGTACGACTCGGCGACGCCGTTGGCGATGTCGGAGAAGGTCGCGGTGCCCTTGTCCGCGGCGACGACGAGGTAGGTGTCGTCCGCGTCGTGGCGGACCACGTCGGCCGGGTGCACGACCTCGCCGCCGACCAGGTTGTCGGTGATGTCGAGCAGCGCGGAGATGAACGTCTTGTACGAGGAGACACCCTCGGCCAGCCAGGCGTCCCGGTCGACCGACGGGTCCGGCAGCTGCTTGGCGACGAATCCGCCCTTGGCGCCGACCGGCACGATGACGGTGTTCTTGACCATCTGGGCCTTGACCAGGCCGAGGATCTCGGTGCGGAAGTCCTCGCGCCGGTCGGACCAGCGCAGACCGCCGCGGGCGACCTTGCCGAAGCGCAGGTGCACGCCCTCGACCTGCGGCGAGTAGACCCAGATCTCGAACGCGGGGCGCGGGGCCGGCAGGTCCGGAATGGCCTTCGGGTCGAACTTCATCGACACGTAGGAGTGCCACGCGCCGGTGCCGTCGTGCTGGAAGAAGTTGGTCCGCAGGGTGGCCCTGATGAGGTGCAGGAAGGAGCGCAGGATGCGGTCCTCGTCCAGCGACACGACCTCGTCGAGCGCGCCGGCCAGCTCCTCCAGCATGCCCTCGGTCAGCTCCAGGGCGCCCGAACGGTGGCTCGGGCTGAGCCGGGCCTCGAACAGGTTGACCAGCAGGCGGGTGGTGTGGGTGTTGTTGCGGAGCGCGTCCTCCATGTAGTCCTGGGAGAACGTGGAGCCCGCCTGGCGCAGGTACTTGGCGTACGCGCGCAGCATCATCGCCTGCCGCCAGGTCAGCCCGGCGGTGAGGACCAGCTCGTTGAAGCGGTCGTTCTCGGCCTTGCCGGTCCAGGTGGCGGCGAAGGTCTCCTGGAAGCGCTCGCGGGCCTCGTCGGTGAGCTCGGTGGCCTCGCGCAGCTTCAGGCCGAAGTCGTACACCCACGCGGTGGTGCCGTCGGAGCGGCGCAGCGCGTACGGGTGCTCGTCGAGCACCTCGACGCCCAGGCGCTGGAGCACCGGCAGGACCTCGGTGAGCGAGATCGGGCCGCCGACCCGGTAGATCTTGAAGCGGCGCTCGTCGTCCCCGGCGCCGACCGGCTGGTACAGGTTGAGGCGGAAGTCGCCCTCGCCGTGCAGCGACTCGATCTGCTTGATGTCGGAGACGGCGGTGCGCGGCGGGAAGTCGGCGCGGTAGCCGTCGGGGAAGGCGTTGGCGTACTTGTGGCCGAGCTCGGCGGACTTCTCCTCGCCCAGCTCGATGTGCAGCTGGTCGTGGAAGCCGTCCATCCAGAACCGGGCGGCCTCGGCCAGGCGGTTCTCGATCCGCTCGATGTCGGAGTCGGTGAGTCGCGGCAGCGCGGTGCCGGGGGCGACCCGGACGACGAAGTGCAGACGGGTCAGCACCGACTCGGTGGCGTACACCGTGTAGTCGATGGTGGCGCCGTGCAGCTCCTCCTTGAGGATGTCGGTGAGCAGCAGCCGGATCCGGGTGGTGTAGCGGTCGCGCGGCAGGTAGATGAACGCGGAGAAGTAGCGCCCGTACTCGTCCTGGCGCAGGAAGAGCCGCAGCTTACGGCGCTCCTGCAGGTAGAGCACGCTGGTGGCGATGGAGATCAGGTCGGCGGCCGCGGTCTGGAACATCTCGTCCCGCGGGAAGGTCTCCATGATCTGCAGCAGGTCGCGGCCGTCGTGGCTCTCGCTGGAGAAGCCGGAGCCGTCCAGCACCTCCTGGACCTTGCGGCGCACGACCGGGATCCGGGTGACCGACTCGGTGTACGCGGCGGAGGAGAACAGGCCCAGGAAGCGGCGCTCGCCGGTCGGCTCGCCGGCGGCGTTGAACTTCTTGACGCCGACGTAGTCCAGGTAGGCCGGACGGTGCACGGTGGAGCGGCTGTTGGCCTTGGTCAGGACGAGCAGCTTCTTCTCGTGGGCCTTGGCGCGGACCGGCGCGGAGAGCCGGCCGAAGGCCTCGCTGACCGCGTGGTGGTCGTCGTCGTGGCCGCGCGGGTCGGAGCGCAGGATGCCCAGGCCGGTCCCGGCGACGGCCTTCAGGACCTCCTCGCCCTCGTGCTCGACCAGGTCGTACTCGCGGTAGCCGAGGAAGGTGAAGTGGTTGTCGGCGAGCCAGCGCATCAGCTCCCAGGCCTCGCCGACCTCCTGCTCGGGCAGGCCCGCCGGGGGCTCCTCGGCCAGCTCGTCGGCCAGGCGCAGCGCGCTCTCGCGCATCTTGCCCCAGTCCTCGACGACCTCGCGGACGTCGCCGAGCACCCGGCGCAGGTCGGTCTCGATGCCGCGCAGGTCCTCGCGGTCGGTCTCGCGGTCGATCTCGATGTGCATCCACGACTCGACGGTCGCGTCGGCGGGCCACTCGGCACCGGCGGCCTGGCTGCGGGAGCAGGCGTCGACGTCCAGGATCTCCAGCAGCTTGCCGGTGATGTCACGGCGGACGAGCAGCTGGGGGTGGATCACGATGTGGATCGCGCGGTCCTGGCGGGACAGCTCGTTGGTGACGGAGTCGACCAGGAAGGGCATGTCGTCGGTGACGACCTCGACCACGGTGTGGCCGCAGGACCAGCCGTTCTCCTCCACCGAGGGGGTGTACACCCGCACCTCGGCGGTGCCCTGCGGGCGCTTGAGGCCCAGCCGGTAGTGGGAGGCCGCCGCCCCGTACACGTCGACCGGGTCGCGGTCGACCAGGTCCTCGGGCGCGGTGTGGAGGTAGTAGTGGTGCAGGTACGCGGTCAGAGCGCCGTTGCTCAGGCCTTCCCCCGGCGCCGCTCCCCCCACCTGGCTGTTCTCAGCGGCTGCGGCTGCCTTCTTGAGCAGTTCGGCCTTGGCTGCGTCCAGCTTGGTCTGCATGACTTCTTGGCTCCTGTCGCGCGCCGTTGCGTGACTCGGTGGTGTGTGGATGAACACCGACGGGTCACTCGCAATCCTGCCGCACCTTCCGACTGAAAAGGCTTCATGGCGCGCATGAAATTCCTCAGCAGTGGGTAGGACGTTTCGTCCTGCGGAGCCACCCGACGACGCCAGCCAGCCTAACCGGATCAATCGAAGGTGGACAGGGACAGGGAGGCGCAAACTCGCAGGATGATCGGTCCGTCCTGGACACCATGTCCAAACCGGAGCGTCAGGTTCACTCTCAGCCCATATGCGGGTAACCGTGGTGGGTCGACGGCACGAAGGTCTCCTTGATCGCGCGGGCCGAGGTCCAGCGCAGGAGGTTCGTAGCGGCACCCGCCTTGTCGTTGGTCCCGGAGGCCCGGCCGCCCCCGAAGGGCTGCTGGCCGACGACCGCACCGGTCGGCTTGTCGTTGATGTAGAAGTTCCCCGCGGTGAAGCGCAGCTCCTCGACCGCCTGGGCGATGGCGTAACGATCCTGCGCGATCACCGAACCGGTCAGGCCGTACGGCGCACCGGAGTCGACCCGGCGCAGCACGTCCTCCCAGCGGGCGTCCTCGTAGACGTGGACGGCCAGGATCGGACCGAAGTACTCCGTCCGGAAGATCTCGTTGCGGTAGTCGGAGGAGACCAGCACGGTCGGCCGGACGAACCAGCCGATCGCGTCGTCGTACTGGCCGCCCGCCGCCAGCTCGATCGTCGGATCGGCCTTGGCCCGCTCGATGGCGTCCCGGTTCTTCTCGAAGGCGCGGCGGTCGATCAGGGCGCCCATGAAGTTGGAGAGGTCCGTGACGTCGCCCACCGTGAGCGCGTCCACCTCGGCCAGCAGCTCGTCCTTGATCTTCTGCCAGAGGCTGCGGGGCAGGTAGGCGCGGGAGAGCGCCGAGCACTTCTGACCCTGGTACTCGAAGGCGCCGCGGACCAGCGCCGTCTTCAGGATCGCCGGGTCTGCCGAGCGGTGGGCCAGCAGGAAGTCCTTGCCGCCGGTCTCGCCGACGATCCGCGGGTACGTCCGGTAGCCGCCGATGTTGGCGCCGATGGTCTGCCAGAGCGACTGGAAGGTGGCGGTGGAGCCGGTGAAGTGCAGCCCGGCGAGCGCCGGGTCGGCGAGGGCGACCGCGGAGAGCTGGAGGCCGTCGCCGGTGACCAGGTTGACCACCCCGGGCGGCAGGCCGGCCGCCTCCAGCAGCCGCATCAGGTGGTACGCGGCCAGGGTCTGGGTCGGCGCGGGCTTCCAGACCACGGTGTTGCCCATCAGCGCGGGCGCGGTGGGCAGGTTGCCGGCGATCGCGGTGAAGTTGAACGGCGTGACCGCGTAGACGAAACCTTCCAGCGGGCGGTGGTCCACCCGGTTCCAGACGCCAGGTGAGGAGATCGGCTGCTCGGCCAGGATCTGCCGGGCGAAGTGGACGTTGAACCGCCAGAAGTCGATCAGCTCGCAGGCGGAGTCGATCTCGGCCTGCTGCGCGGTCTTGGACTGGCCCAGCATGGTGGCCGCGTTGAGGGTCTCCCGCCAGGGCCCGGCCAGCAGGTCGGCGGCGCGCAGGAAGACCGCCGCCCGGTCGTCGAAGGACAGCGACCGCCACTGCCGGCCCGCGGCGAGCGCCGAGTCCACCGCCGCGCGGGCGTCCTCCCGGGTGGCGTTGCCGAGCACCCCCAGCTTGGCGGCGTGGTGGTGCGGCTGGACGACCTCGATCCGCTCACCGCCGCCGAACCGCTGCTCGCCGCCGATGGTCATCGGCAGCGGGATCTGCTCGGCCGCCAGCTCGTCCAGCCGCCGGACCAGCCGGTCCCGCTCCGGACTGCCGGGCGCGTACCCCTGCACCGGTTCGTTGGCCGGGTGGGGTACCTCGGTGACTGCGTCGATCGGCATGGCGGCTCCGTCCTGCTGGCTGCTCGGTGGCAGGGCCCGTCCTGATCCACCCGACAGGCCCCAGGACAAGCCCTAGTCCAGCCTGACCAGCGACCGCGCGATCCGCCCGTTCAGACACGCGGACGGCGGACGTGGCGCCCGCCACGCCCACCGGGGCCGGTCAGGGCCGCCCCAGCCGCCCGGCCAGCTCGACCGCCTCGGCCAGGCTGTCCACCACCGGCACGCCGAGCGGCTCCAGCTTCTCCCGGGTGTGCGAGCCGCCGGCGTAGAGCACCGCGTGCGCACCCGCGCTCAGCGCCGCCAGGGCGTCGTCCGCGGCGTCGCCGATCAGCACCGTCCGGGCCGGGTCCACCCGCTCGCCGAGCGCGGCCAGGTGCCGGGTCAGGTGCTCCGCCTTCTGGCCGCCGGACGGGCCGCTGCGGCCGTCCACCCGCAGGAAGCTGCCGGTCAGGCCGAAGGTGTCGACCAGCGGCAGCAGCTTCTCGTGCTCGTACATCGACAGCAGCGACTGGCTGTGCCCGGCCTCCCGCCAGCCGTCCAGCAGCTCGCGCGCGCCGTCCGTCAGCCCGCAGGCCGGGCTCAGCTCCCGGTAGCGGTCGTGGAAGGCGTCGTCCAGCCGCAGCCACTCCTCCTCGGACGGCGTCCTGCCGAGCAGCCGCCGGTAGAACCGGGGGATCGGGATCTCGTACTGCTCGCGGTATTCCTGCATGGTCATCGGCCCGACGCCGATGGTCGCGAACGCGGCGTTGCTCGCGCCGAGCACCGCCTCCATGTCGTGGAAGAGCGTGCCGTTCCAGTCCCAAACGATGTGAGTACGCACGCGGGGAACGGTAGCCCCGACCACCGACACGCCGGTAGGACGGGGCTCACCCGCGCGCCTCGCCCACTGCCCGGCGGTCAGGCGGTCAGGCGGTCAGGCGGTCAGGCGGTCAGGCGGTCAGGCGGTCAGGCGGTCAGGCCAGCAGGCCGGGGATCTCCTGGGTGGCGAACCAGAGCAGGTCGTGGTCCTCGGCGCCGTCCACGGTGAACTGGGCGTCCTGGTCACCCGCGTCGGCCGCGGCCACCGCCGCCACCGCCGCCGCGACGTCCTCGACCACCTCGCCGTCGGCGACGTCCGCGTGCACCGCCGCGGCCTTGGCGAGCCGCACCGGGTCGGCCAGCACCACGCGGCCGAGCGAGGCCTGGTCCTGGTACTCGTCGCCGGGGAAGGGCCGGACGGCGGAGTCGGCCACGTCCAGGGCCACCACGACCCGGCGGCGCGGGGCATCCGGGTCGGCGGCCAGCAACCGCAGGGAGGACTGCGCGGCCCGGTTCAGCGCCGCGTACTCCAGCTCCTCCAGGTCGTCACTGACGTACCACTCGCGCAGTGCGGGCGTCACGGCGTAGGCCGCGGACTGCTCCAGGGCACCACCCGGGTGCGCCGCCGCCAGGCCGTTCAGGGTGGTGGGCACGTACACGCGCATCGGTGGCACTCTCCGGTTCGTCCTGCGGGGGTTCGTCCAGCGGGGGTTTGTCCAGCGGCTCCGCTTCCAGCGCCCCCAGAATAAGCGCCGCCGGGCCGGGCGTGATCACCTCGGCCCTGCTCACCGGGCGGCCCGCAGGGCCTCCCGGCTGCTCCGCAGGGCGCTCTCCAGCACCGTGTCGCGGCGGGCCGGGTCCATCATGTTCGGGCCCATCACGGCGAGGTCGGCCGGCGTCGGCGCGAGCAGCCGCACCCGGACGCCTTCGGCCCGCAGCAGCGCGGCCTCGCGCAGCAGCTGCCGGGTGACGGCGCGGCGGTAGCGGCTGACCAGCTGGGCCAGGACGCCGCGTGGGCGGTCCCGGTCGGCGCGCCACTCGCGCAGCCCGGCCAGGGTGCCGCGGGCGGTGCCGCCGGCTCCGCCGGCTCCGTCGGCTCCGTCGGTACGGTCGGCGCGCGGGCGCAGCCGCAGGGCCATCGGGGCGAGCACGTACACCTCGTCCAGACCGCGGCCGAGCAGCAGGTCGGCGTTGGTGGCGGACCAGCAGCCGCCGTCCACGTACGCCGAGCCGTTCAGCCGCACCGGGGCGAACCAGCCCGGGATCGCGCAGGAGGCCATCACCGCGTCGGCGACCGCGACCACCGGGGCGTCCGGGTCGCCGAAGACCACCCGGTGGCCGTTGCGGTAGTCCACCGCCGCCACCCGCAGCGCCGCGGCCCCGGCGCCACCGTCCGCGTCCGGGAGCGGCCAACCGCCCGGGCCGAGCAGGCCGCGCACCAGCTCGCCGACCGGGGCCAGCGAACCCCGGCCGTGCGGCGCCATCGCCGACACCATGGTCAGCAGCGGGTACTCGCGCGGGTGCCGGACGGCGTCCCGCAGCAGGCCGGGCGAGCCGATGCCGGCCCGGGGTCGGGACGGCAACGCGCCGCCGGCGGCCGTGTCGTAGTCGAAGGCCACTCCGGCCAGCGGGCCGTCGGTGACCGGCAGGCCGCGCTGGTGGTCGCGCAGCTGCTCGACGCGGACCCCGCCGGCCAGCATCGCGCCGAGGATCGAGCCCGCCGAGGTGCCGAGCAGCACGTCGGCGCCGCCCGGCCGCCAGCCGGTGGCCTCCTCGACGGCGCACAGCGCGCCGACCGTCCAGGCCGCGCCGAGCATCCCGCCGCCGCCCAGCACCAGCCCGCGCCGCGGCGCCTCCCCGGCGGGCGGGGCGGTGCCCGCGGCCGCCGGGGCCGGCACCGCAGCTAACCGTGTCGTCATGGCGGCCGCCCGTCGTGGTGGGGGCGGCTGGCCCGCTCCCCGCAGTTCCCGATCAGGATCCGATGGTGCGCGCGGACGGCCGGGCTACGCAACGGGGGCGGCGCCGCAGGACACCCGGTCCGGCGCATCGGACCGTCCTCTTTCGGACCGTACGACCCGTCCGCGCACGTCAACCGGGCGCCGCGCGGTGGCGCGACGGACCCGTCACCGCACTGACCTGTTCACCCGGATAGGTGAACCTTCCGGCTGGTCCGGGGGTACTCGCAAAAGCCCTTGCCGCCCCGCGCGGAGCACCGCTAGCAAGGACCCGTCCGTACCCGCACCACCACGCCGAGGAGCCTCCGTGACCGCACCGCTCACCGCCCGCCCGCACCGTCGGCCGCGCACCGCCGCCGGCCAGCCCCCGACCGCCCACCACCCGGTCGCCCACCACCCGGCAGGTCGGCACCCGGCCGGGCGCCGACCGCGCCACCCCCGTGCCACCTGTACGGGCGCGGGCGGCCACGACCCCGGGGCGCTGGCCTCCCGCTTCGCCCACCAGCTGGTCGAGGTGCTCACCGGCGCCCGGCCCTCCGGCCAGCTGATGCGGCACACCAGTCTGGACGGCTACGGGCAGCTCGCCTCCCTGGTCCGGGCCGGCGCGCTGCGCCGCGGCGGCGTCGCCGACCGGCCCCGGCTCGGCCCGGTCCACGACCGGTCGCCCTCGCCCGACGCGGTCGAGGCCTGCGTCCGCGTCGACCTCGGCCGGCGGCACCACATGGTGGCCTTCCGGCTGGAGCAGCGCGGGACGGCCGGGCAGTGGCAGTGCACCGCCGTGGAGGCCCGATGACCAGCCCGGCCATCGCGGTCCGCCCGACCAGGACCTCCGGCACCACCAGGACGGCCACCACGGCCACGCGGCGGCACGGGACGCACGGGACGGCACAGGGCGCCGCCCCCGTCCGGGAGCGGCGCCCTGTGCGGCGTCCTGCGGCCTGCTCAGCCCTTGCGGCGGCGGCCCTTGGCCGACTTGGCGGCCTTGCGCCGCTCGGCGCGGGTCAGCCCGTCGCCCTCGTCCTCCGGCGCGAGGTCCTCGAAGTCGCCCTCGATGACACCGCCGCCGACCTCGTCCGAGGGGGCCGTGTAGTGCAGCCGCTGCGGCTTCGGGGCCTCCAGGCCCTTGGCCTTGATCTCCGGGCGGGCGGCGTCCTTCTCCAGCTTGTCGAGCACCACCTGGGCGTCCTCGACCGGGACCTCCTCGACCTGCTGCTCGACCTGGACCTCCAGGTTGAACAGGTAGCCGACGGACTCCTCCTTGATGCCCTCCATCATCGCGGTGAACATGTCGAAGCCCTCGCGCTGGTACTCGACCAGCGGGTCGCGCTGCGCCATCGCCCGCAGGCCGATGCCCTCCTGGAGGTAGTCCATCTCGTAGAGGTGCTCGCGCCAGCGGCGGTCCAGCACCGACAGCACGACCCGGCGCTCCAGCTCACGCATGATCTCGGAGCCGAGCTGGTCCTCGCGGGCACCGTACTGGGCCTGGATGTCCTCCTGGACGACCTTGATCAGGAACTCGGAGGTCATCCCGGCGGAGCCGCCGGCCTCCTCCTCCAGCTCCTCCAGATCCAGGGTGATCGGGTAGAGCTGCTTGAGCGCCGTCCAGAGCTTCTCCAGGTCCCAGTCGTCCTCGAAGCCCTCGCCGGTGGCCGCCCTGACGTAGGCCTCGACGGTGTCGTCCATGAAGTGGCCGACCTGCTCCTGCAGGTCCTCGCCCTCCAGCACGCGGCGGCGCTCGCCGTAGATGACCTCGCGCTGGCGGTTCAGCACCTCGTCGTACTTGAGGACGTTCTTGCGGATCTCGAAGTTCTGCTGCTCGACCTGGGTCTGCGCGGAGGCGATCGCCCGGGTGACCATCTTGGACTCGATCGGCACGTCCTCGGGCACGTTGGCCATCGACAGCACGCGCTCGACCATGCCGGCCTTGAACAGGCGCATCAGGTCGTCGCCCAGCGACAGGTAGAAGCGGGACTCGCCCGGGTCGCCCTGACGGCCGGAGCGGCCGCGCAGCTGGTTGTCGATCCGGCGGGACTCGTGCCGCTCGGTGCCGAGGACGTAGAGGCCGCCGGCCTCCTTGACCTCGTCCTGCTCCGCCTTGACCGAGGCCTTGGCCTTCTCCAGCGCGGCCGGGAACGCGGCCTCGTACTCCTCCGGGGTCTCGGTCGGCGTGAGCCCGCGCTGCGCCAGCTCGGCCGCCGCGAGGTGGTCGGAGTTGCCGCCGAGCATGATGTCGGTACCGCGGCCGGCCATGTTGGTGGCGACGGTCACGGCGCCCTTGCGGCCCGCCTGCGCGACGATCTGCGCCTCGCGCTCGTGGTGCTTGGCGTTCAGCACCTCGTGCGGGATGCCGCGCTTGCGCAGCTCCTGCGACAGGTACTCGGACTTCTCCACCGACACGGTGCCGACCAGCACCGGCTGGCCCTTCTCGTGCTTCTCGGCGATGTCCTCGACCACGGCGGCGAACTTGGCCGGCTCCGACTTGTAGATCAGGTCTGGCTGGTCGATGCGCAGCGGGTCCTTGTTGGTCGGGATCGGCACCACGCCGAGCTTGTAGATCTGGTGGAACTCGGCGGCCTCGGTGGTGCCGGTACCGGTCATGCCGGCGAGCTTGCCGTACAGCCGGAAGAAGTTCTGCAGGGTGATGGTGGCCAGCGTCTGGTTCTCGTTCTGGACCTCCACCCCCTCCTTCGCCTCGATCGCCTGGTGCATGCCCTCGTTGTAGCGGCGGCCGGCCAGGATGCGGCCGGTGTGCTCGTCGACGATCATGACCTCGCCGTTCATCACGACGTAGTCCTTGTCCGCCTTGTACAGCTCCTTCGCCTTGATGGCGTTGTTCAGGAAGCCGACCAGCGGGGTGTTCACCGACTCGTACAGGTTGTCGATCCCGAGGTAGTCCTCGACCCGGGTGACGCCCTCCTCCAGGATGCCGACGGTGCGCTTCTTCTCGTCGACCTCGTAGTCGCGGTCGATCTTCAGGCGCAGCACCAGCTTGGCGAAGTCGGCGTACCACTTGGTCGCCTGGTCGGCCGGGCCGGAGATGATCAGCGGGGTACGGGCCTCGTCGATGAGGATCGAGTCGACCTCGTCGACGACCGCGAAGTTGTGGCCGCGCTGGACGAGTTCGTCCTTCGACCAGGCCATGTTGTCGCGCAGGTAGTCGAAGCCGAACTCGTTGTTCGTGCCGTACGTGATGTCCATCGAGTACTGGTGCTTGCGCTCGGCGGGCGTCATGTTGCCCAGGATCACGCCGACTTCGAGGCCGAGGAAGCGGTGCACCCGGCCCATCCACTCCGAGTCGCGCTCGGCGAGGTAGTCGTTCACGGTGATCAGGTGGACGCCCTTGCCGGTGAGCGCGTTCAGGTACGCGGGCAGGGTGCCGACGAGGGTCTTGCCCTCACCGGTGCGCATCTCGGCGACGTACCCGTGGTGCAGCGCCGCGCCGCCCATGAGCTGGACGTCGTAGTGCCGCTGGCCGAGCACGCGCTTGGCGGCCTCGCGGACCGTGGCGAAGGCCTCGGGGAGGATGTCGTCCAGGGTCTCGCCGTCCGCGAGCCGCTGCTTGTACTCGTCGGTCAACGCGCGCAGCTCGGCGTCGGTGAGGTTGACGAAGTCCTCTTCGATGGAGTTGACCTGGGCAGCAATCCGCTGCAGCTTGCGAAGGATCTTGCCTTCGCCGGCGCGCAGGATCTTGTCGAAGACGGACACTTGAGCGGGCTCCTTGCCTGTATTGGCACTGGACGACTGCACGGGGGGTCCACCCCACCGCACGGGCCATCGTATGCGAGGAGTCCAATGCCCCGGGAGGTGCGTCAGCACGGTATTCCCGTGTCACCCGCACGAGCACTTGATCCGATAGCACCGCCCACCGGGGCAAACCGGTCAACCGGCCGAGGAGTTGGCTCCATAATCGGATGCCGGAATTCCCCCTCCCCCGGAATAATCCGCCCATGGAAGAGCCCCGTACCGAGCCCGTCACCCTCACCACCGACCGCCTCGTCCTGCGGGCCCCGCAGGAATCGGACGTCGACGCGATCTCCGCCGCCTGCCAGGACCCGGAGATCCAGCGCTGGACGGTGGTCCCGAGCCCGTACCGGCGCGCGGACGCCGAATACTTCGTCCGCGACCTCGCCGCGAACGGCTGGCGCACCGGCGAGAACCGGATCTGGTGTGTGTTCGAGCGCAGCTCCGGCGCCCTGGTCGGCTCCCAGGGCCTGGTACTGCGCCCCGGCGACCCGGGCTCCGCCGAGGTCGGCTGGTGGGCGACGAAGGAGTTCCGCGGCCGCGGCTACACGGTCGAGGCCGCCCGCGCGGTCGCCCGCTACGGCCTGGCCGGGCTCGGCCTGCGCCGCCTGGAGTGGCAGGCCTACGTGGGCAACGAGGGCTCCCGTGCGGTGGCCGAGAGGGTCGGCTACCGCTTCGAGGGCACCCTGCGCGCGTACGCCGAGCAGCGCGGCGTCTTCCGCGACGCCTGGATCGCCTCGCTGATCGCCTCGGACCTCCCGGACCTCCCGGACCTGCGGCCCTGACCCCTCGGCGCCGCGCCCCGGCCGGTTGTCGGTGCCCCGGGCTACCCTCACCGGCATGACCGCCCTGCCTGCCGCCGGCTCCCCCGCCGGCCCGCCGCCCGCCACCGTCCTGAGCGCCGACGAAGCCCGCCGGATCGCCCTCCGCGCCCAGGGCCTGCTCGGCGCGCCGGACCGCCGGGCCGGGGTGCGCGGGGTGCTGCGCCACCTGGGCGCCGTCCAGTTGGACACCATCTCGGTCCTGGCCCGCTCGCACGAGCTGGTGCCGTACGCGCGGCTCGGCGCGGTCGGCCGCCCGGCCGTCGAGGCGGCGTACTGGGGCGCGGGCGCGAGCTTCGAGTACTGGTCGCACGCGGCCTGCATCCTGCCGGTCGAGGAGTGGCCGCTGTTCGCGTTCCGGCGCCGCCGCTACCGCGACCGGGGCCACCTCTGGGGCCACCAGGTCACGCCCGAGACGTACCGTCACGTACTCGACAAGCTGCGCGCCGAGGGGCCGCTGACCTCCACCGAGCTGGGCGGCGCCAAGAGGACCGCCGAGTGGTGGGACTGGTCGGACACCAAGATCGCGGTCGAGCGGGCGCTGGCCTTCGGCGACGTGGTCTGCACCGAGCGCCGGAGCTGGAAGCGCGTCTACGCGCTGGCCGAACAGGCCATCCCCGACGCACTGTTCGGGCAGGACCTGGCCGACCGGGAGTGCGTGCGCACCCTGGTCGCCCAGGCCGGAGCCGCGCTCGGCGTGGCCACCCGGACCGATCTGCTGGACTACCACCGGCTGCGCGCCGAGGAGTTGGACCCGGTGCTCGCGGACTGCGGGCTCGTCCCGGTCGAGGTGACCGGCTGGGGCCCGGACGACGCCCCGGCCCCGGCCTGGGCCGACCCGGCCGCGCTGGCCGCCGCCCCGCGCGGGCGCCACCGCACCACGCTGCTCTCGCCGTTCGACTCGCTGGTCTGGGACCGTGCGCGCACCGAGCGGATCTTCGGCATGACGCACCGGCTGGAGGCCTACACGCCCAAGCACAAGCGGGTGCACGGCTACTTCGCGATGCCACTGCTGGCCGGCGGCCGGCTGGTGGGCCGGGTCGACCCGGCCCGGGAGGGGCGCACCCTGGTGGCCCGTCAGGTCTCGCTGGACTCCACCCGGCACGTCGAGGCGCTCGCGGCGGCCCTGCGCGAGGCGGCCGCCTGGGTCGGCTGCGACGACGTCCGGATCGAGGCCCTGCACGATGAGCGGCTGCGCCCGGCCCTGGAGAAACTCCTCGCAGGCTAGGGGGTGTCCGACGGACACTCCCTGAAATCCGGGCGCCGCCCCGGTCACCCTATTTCGAGGATCTTCTCGCGCATCGCGTACACCACCGCCTCCATCCTGGAGTGCAGTTGGAGCTTCTCCAGGATGTTGCGCACGTGGTTCTTCACGGTGTTCTCGCTGATGAACAGCTCCTTGGCGATCTCCCGGTTGTTCATCCCGGTCGCCACCAGCTTCAGCACCTCCAACTCCCGGTCGGTGAGTCGGGGTGCGGGCACCAGGTCCCGGTCGTCGGAACGGCGCTGGATCATCGACTTGAACTCGGTGAGCAGCTTGGACGCCATCGACGGGCTGATCTGGGACTGCCCGTCGGCCACCGCTCGGATCGCGGTGGCGACCTCGTCGGTGGAGATCTCCTTGAGCAGGTAGCCGGTGGCCCCCGCCTTGATCGCCTCGTAGAGGTCGGCCTCCTCGTCGCTTATCGTCAGCATGATGATCTTGGTGCTGGGCGCCACGTCCTTGATCGCGGTGCACGCCTCGATCCCGCTGCGACGCGGCATCCGGACATCCATCAGGATGATGTCGGGCAGCAGGTCGGCAGCCTTCAGCACGGCCTCGGCACCGTCGCCGGCCTCGCCGACGACCTTGATGTCCGGCTCCTCCGCGAGCACGATCTCCAGCCCCCGGCGGAACAGCGCGTGGTCGTCCACGACCAGCACGCGGATCGGCTCACCCCGGTGCGGCGCGTACGCGGGTTCCTCCTCCGGTCCTGGTGACAGTCCGGTGACCGGCCCCGTAGCGGGCCCCAGCCCGAAGTGATCCCCCATCCGCTCCTCCCCCTTCGCGGGACGTCGTGCGCCAATCATTCCACGCCCCGCAGCCCTCAAGGTCACGCTCCGGCGCCGATTGGCCCGCTTCGGGTGACCCCTCGGGCCGGCCCTCGACCTCCGTTCGAGTCGCCCTGCCCCGAAACGCCGGTGACCCCGGCAGCCACGGCCGCCGGGGTCACCTCTCCCACATTGCTCGGACGGTCAGTCCTCGTCGTCGTTCGCGCCGATCGCCCCGCCCGCACCACTACCCGAGCCGGCCGACGCGTCGGTCTGCAGGTGGATGACGCCGTAGTGGTAGCCGTGACGACGGTAGACGACGCTCGGCAGGCCGCTGTCCTTCTCGACGAAGAGGTAGAAGTCGTGGCCGACCAGTTCCATCTCGTAGAGCGCCTGGTCCAGCGCCATCGGGGCGGCCGGGTGGGTCTTCTCCCGGACCACCAGCGGGCCTTCGCCCTCCACTTCCAGGGATCCCATCATGGTCTTGCGGACGGCCCCGTTGGTCTCGCCCTCCGGCGCCGTCGTGTCCGGCAGCGCAGCCAGCGCCGCGGTCGCCTCGGCGACGCTGATGGGGGTGCGGCCGCCGTTGCCGCCCTTGTGCACCCGGCGCCGGTCTGCGGACTTGCGCAGCTGCGCGTCGAGCTTCGCCGAGGCCAGGTCGAGCGCCGCGTACGGGTCGCCGGCGGCGGCTTCGGCCCGGATCACCGGCCCGCGGGTACGGAGAGTGATCTCCACCCGCTCGGACCGGTCGGCCTGCCGCGGGTTGTGCTCCTTGGACACCTCGACGTCGAGGCTGATCACCTTGCCGTCGAACTTCTGGACCTTCTCCAGCTTCTCGGCCACGTGCTCGCGGAACCTCTTGGGCACCTCGGTCTTGCGGCCCTTGACGACGATGTCCACGCAGAACTCCGATCCCTCGTGCTGACGCCGATCCGGGTGCTACCGGACCGGACTGAGACCCAGCTGGACCAGCCCATCCACTGCCGGCCCCCCGCCCCCGCCGCCAGCGGCGGGAAACGACTGGCCCTCACCTCACTTCCTCCCCACCAGGGACGGTTGAAACCCCCTGTGGGCTTATCGAACACCTCACACGGGCTTTTCGCCTCCCCAGGCGAGGCCACGGGTATGACCCGATACTGCGGGCAGGGCGGTCAAGCTGTTCCACCCTCTCTACCCTCCTGCGAGTGAAGCATGGGTAAATACCTGGACAACACCCCCCGTACGGCGCATCCTTTGCTCACTCTCCGTGCCTGCCGCCGCCAGGAGCAGCCGTGCCGCCCTCCCCCACCCCCGTCCGTCCGCCGTCCGCCCAAGGGCCGTTCGGCCACGCACTGGCCGGGCTGCTGGACGTCCTGCTCCCCGCCCGCTGCGCCGGCTGCGGCACCGAACGGACCCAGCTCTGCCCGGCCTGCCGGCACGCCCTGGCCGCCGCCCGGCCCGGCCCCACCCTGCTGCCCTGGGCGCACGCCGCCGCCCCGTACGCCGACCCCGTCCGGCAGTTGCTGCTCGCCCACAAGGAGCGCGGCGCGCTGCGATTGGCCGACCCGCTCGGCGAGGCGCTCGGCCGGGCCGTCCGCTCCGCCCTGGGGCCGCGCGCCGGGTCCGCGCCGCTGCTGCTGGTCCCGATGCCCTCGGCCCGCGCCGCCGTCCGCGCCCGCGGCCACGACCCGACGCTGCGGCTGGCCGGGGCCGCCGCCCGCGCGCTGCGCCGGGCCGGCCTGGACGCCCGGGCGGAGCCGCTGCTGCGGCACGCCCGCCCGGTCGTCGACCAGGCCGGGCTGGGCGCGGCCGAGCGGCGCCGCAACCTGCACGGCGCGCTGACCGTGCTGCCGCGCGCCCGGCGCGGCCTGGCGGGCCGTCAGCCGGTCCTGGTGGACGACCTGGTGACCACCGGCGCCAGCCTCGCCGAGGCGGCCCGGGCGCTGGCGGACGCCGGGCTGCCCGCCCGGGCCGCCGCCACGGTCGCCGCCACCGTGCACCGCACCGGCTGAGGCGCCGGTCCGGGACAGGGCGCCGGCACCGGGCGGCCCGGCGGAGCGTCAGCCCGCGTAGAAGAAGGAGCCGGCCTTGTCCGTCAACTGGACCTCCCGCCACTGACTGCCGATCAGGCGGTAGATCTTGCTGTTGCCCACCGCGAGCACCGAGGGCGCCTGGGCCAGGACGTTGCCCCGGGACTCGGAGGCCGAGACGGTGAGCATGCTCTCCCCGCCCTGCAGCTTGGCGTCGGCGTTCTGCGAGCCGTCGGTGCTGATGTAGTACAGCTGCTGGATCCGGTCGGCCTCCTTGCCGAGCACCAGCAGTTGGTCCGACTCCGCCCAGGAGACCGAGACGACGTCGGTGAGCCAGGGGGCCGCCCGGCGCAGGCCGGTGATCCGCGCGGTCGGTGCGTCCGGGGTCCCGCCGTGCACCACCAGGCCGAACAGCAACGAGCGGCTGGGCGCGCCCGCGGTCTTGACCACCAGGGCGACCCGGGTGCCGTCCGAGGAGATCCGCAGGGCCTGCACGGTCTGCCCCTCCAGCCCCTCGACCGCGACGGGGTACGCCCGGTTGCCGCGGACCATCACCACCCGCGGGCCCTGCGGGTTGCGGTCCACCACCCAGAGGTCGCCGCGGCCGTCCCAGCTGGGCGAGGCGAACCCGTCCTCCTTGCCGGCGGTCTTCACCGGCGAGGTGACCACCGGGTCGGGCATCGTCACCGGGCTGTCCGCCAGCGGCACCGAGTAGAGCTGGTGGCCGTCCCCGCTGATCGCGGCGGCCCGGGAGCCGTCCCGGTTGACGGCGATCTCGCCGAGCGGGGCCTTTCCGGCCGGCTGCGGCTTGCCGAGGGCGCCGCGCACCGATTCGCCGCTGCGCTGCTCGTCGGTGACCATCAGGACGCCGTTGTCGGCCCGCTGGTAGTACTGCTGCGCGGGCAGCGGCCCGGCCAGGGCGCCGGGGCCGGTGGCCGGCAGGTCGTTGCGGCTCGCGAAGCACGTGCCGCGCTGGCCCTTCAGCTCCAGCCGCTCGACCTGCCCCTTGCCCTGGTCGGCGAGGGTGTAGAAGAGCTGGGTCGCCATCCGCCGGCAGGACACCGGCTCACTGACGTCCACCCCGCCGAGCTGCACATGGGCGACCCGGCCGTCGTCGACGCTCACCCGCTCGACGGTGGCGCCGCTCGGGAAGGAGGTCCGGGCGACCGGCGCGAGCCAGGTCGAGGGCCCGGCGACCAGGGCCTTGGCGGCCGCGGTCAGCGGGTCCGTCCGGCGCCGCAGGTAGATCGGGTCGGGGACCAGCACCTGCTGGCCGGCGCTTCCGGTGGCGGTCGAGGACGGGTCCGGGGTGGTGTAGAAGTACCGGTCGACCTGACGGTAGCTGTTGTTGAAGTTGGTCTCGTTCATGATCACGCCGGCCGGCAGCTTGTCGATCCGCCACTCGCCGTCCTTCTGCCGGACGAAGGTGAAGTCGGACGAGACGTCCTGCCGCCCGACCAGGACGTACGAGTGCCGCTCGTCGATCCTGGCGACCAGTGCCCCGGTCACCGTCCCGGAGATCCTGGTGTCGGCGTCGGTGACCTCCTGGCCGGCCGGGAGGTTCGGGGTGGCGGCGGAGAGCACCTGGACGCCGGCGTCCGGGTTCCAGTGCGCGGCGGCGTCCTCGGTGAGGTACTGACGCGCGGTCTCGTACCCCTCGTCGGCGGTCACCGCGTCCAGGAACCCGGTCAGCAGGGCGCGCGGCTTGGCGCCCTTGGCCGGCGCCACCGGGTAGACCTTGGCCTGCAGGTTCTTGTCGGCGGCCCCCTGCGACAGCTCCACCTTGGAGATGCCGCCGGAGTCCGGCATGGCCGCGCAGCCGCTCGCCACCAGGGCGCCGAGCACCACGCCGGCCACCGCCACGAACCGCGGCTCAGTCCTGCTGCTCGTCCTTCGCACGCTGCGACCCCTCCAGGTCCGTCCCGCCCGTCACGTCCGGCTCCGCCGTCCGCTGCGCCACCGACGGCCGTCCGCGCGTCGGGTCCACCATCACCTGGGCGCCGGTGGCACCGTACCCGGCCCCCGCCGCCCGAACGTCCGAGGGGTCCGCACGCGGCCCCTCGGGCAGCCGGCGCTTGCCCACCGGGCCGATGTTCAGCACCCCGCCGAGCCCGCTGCCGAAGGCGTTGACCGGCCCCTCCGGCGTCTCCGTCGGCTCCTCGGCGGCGGTCATCGCGGTCGCGCCGGACGGGCTGATCGCCCGCCGGTACGGCATGCCGTAGGTGCCCAGGCCCCGGTTGTTGCGGGAGTCCTCCGGCTCCAGCCGGAACGGCGCCCGGCTGATCTCGCCGCCGCGGGTGCGCGGCAGGGTGAGCCGGAAGTGCGAGCCGCCACCGGGCTCGCCCCAGGCCTGCAGCCAGCCGCCGTGCAGGTGCGCGTCCTCGACCGCGATGGACAGGCCGAGGCCGGTGCCGCCGGTGGTCCGCACCCGGGACGGGTCGGCTCGCCAGAAGCGGTGGAACACCCGGGACGCCTCGCCCGGCTTGAGGCCGATGCCGTAGTCGCGCACGCCGACCGCGACCGCGCCGTCCGCCGAGCCCAGCCGGACCACCACGTCACGGCCCTCGCCGTGCTCCAACGCGTTGACCACCAGGTTGCGCAGGATGCGCTCGATCCGTCGGGAGTCCACCTCGGCGACGACCGGCTCGCCGTCGCCCCGGATCACCACCGCGCTGCCCTTGGCCTGCGCCAGCGGGTCGGCGGCCTCCACCACCCGGGCGACGATCTCGCGCAGGTCGACCGGCTCGCCGTCCAGGATCGCGGCGCCGGCGTCGAAGCGGCTGATCTCCAGCAGGTCGGCGAGCAGCGACTCGAAGCGGTCCAGCTGGCCCTGCAGCAGCTCCGCCGAGCGGGCCGCCATCGGGTCCAGGTCCTCGCGGCTGTCGTAGATGAGGTCCGCGGCCATCCGGACGGTGGTCAGCGGGGTGCGCAGCTCGTGCGAGACGTCCGAGACGAAGCGCCGCTGCACCCGGGAGAGCTCCTCCAGCTGGCGGATCTGCGCCTGCAGGGCGTTGGCCATCCGGTTGAACGACTCGCCGAGGCGGGCGATGTCGTCCGTGCCGGTGACCTTCATCCGCTCTTCCAGGTGCCCGTCGGCGAGCCGTTCGGAGATGCCGGCGGCCATCCGGACCGGGGTGACCACCTGGCGCACCACGACCCAGGCGATGCCGCCCATCAGGATCACCACGAACACGCCGGCGGTCGCCAGGGTGCCGGTGATCAGGTTGAGGGTGTCGGTCTCCTGGCCGAACGAGAACACGTAGAACATCTGGTAGGTGTTCCCGGCCGGGCCGACGAACTGCATGCCCAGGGCCAGCCCGGGCTCGCTCCGGTCGTCGACCCGGTGGATCCGGGCCGGCTGGTCGAACATCTGGCCGGGATCGGCGTAGACCTTCTCCCGCAGGCTGTCCGGGACGCTGCTGGGCAGGATGTCGCCCGAGTAGCGCGGCGCGAAGCCGGTCTCCGGGACGATGGCGTCGGTGCCGGAGGCCATCGCGATCACCGAGTAGACGGTCTGCCCGCTCGCGGCCAGGTCGTTGACCTGCCGCAGCAGCCAGGTGCCGGTCTCCTCGGTGGTGGGGTCGGGCGTGCCACCGACCCGCAGCCGCTGGTCCTTCGCCTCGTCGATCTTCTTCAGCTCGGCCTGGAAGCCGATCCGGGCCTGCTCGCGGGCGGCCGCCATCTTGGTGTCGAGCAGGCCGGTGCGCACCTGCGCCATCACGACCACGCCGAGCACCAGGACGACCGCGATGGACGCGAGCAGCGAGACCGCCACCACCCGCAGCTGGATCGACCGGCGGTACAGCACCGTCACCCGGCGCGCCGGACGCCGCAGCTGACGGGTCAGCATCGCGTACGCGGCCGCCCGGCGCCGACGGCGGGTGGTCGAGCTCAGCACGGACCCGCGAACGGCGTCGGCCCCGTCGGTCGCGGAACCCGACGGGGCTTGGTCGGACGGGTGCGTCACGTCAGCTGGGTCCGGCCTTGTAGCCGACGCCGCGGACGGTCACCACGATCTCGGGACGCTCCGGGTCCTTCTCGATCTTGGACCGCAGGCGCTGCACGTGGACGTTGACCAGGCGGGTGTCCGCCGCGTGCCGGTAGCCCCAGACCTGCTCCAGCAGCACCTCGCGGGTGAACACCTGCCAGGGCTTGCGGGCCAGCGCGACCAGCAGGTCGAACTCCAGCGGGGTCAGCGGGATGCCCCGGCCGTCCCGCTTCACCGAGTGGCCGGCCACGTCGATCACCAGATCGCCGATGGTCAGCTGCTCGGGCGTCGGCTCCTCGGCGCGGCGCAGCCGGGCACGCACCCGGGCCACCAGCTCCTTGGGCTTGAACGGCTTGGTGACGTAGTCGTCGGCGCCCGACTCCAGGCCCACCACGACGTCGACCGTGTCGGTCTTCGCGGTCAGCATGACGATCGGGATGCCGGACTCCGCCCGGATCTGCCGGCAGACGTCGATGCCGTCCCGACCGGGCAGCATCAGGTCCAGCAGGACCAGGTCGGGCTTGGTCTCCCGGAACGCGGCTAGCGCCCTGTCCCCATCCGCGACGAAAAACGGTTCAAAACCCTCACCCCGCAGCACGATGCCGAGCATCTCGGCCAGTGCGGAGTCGTCATCAACGACGAGGACGCGTCCCTTCATGCGTCCATCCTCTCATTACCGGATTGTGACCTGCCGCACAGCAGTGCCAATGCTCCACAACGGCCAACTCCCCCAGCCGGTTAATTCCGGCCATACCGGGCGAATGCACCCCGCCGGAACGCCTTCGAACCGTCCGCGGCCCACCGCCCGGTCACCGGAGCGCCCCCGTTTCCGATCAGCGACCGGATACCCATGGGGCCGTTCCTGGCCCCATGGCACGATGGGCGCTGCGCGCGGGCGAAAGATCCGCCCGGAACCGCGCCCGTGACGCCCCTCCGAGGAGCAGTGATGACCGACACTCCGGGCTGGGCCTCGCCCGGCTCGTCCGAGCCGCCCCGCGACGACGCCCGGCCCCCGGCCGACGCGCCCGCCGCCGTGCCCGGGCCGTCGGCACCACCCCAGGGCACACCCGCCCCCGGCCGGCCGGGCTGGGGCCAGCAGGCACCCGGCGGCCCCCACCCGTACGGCTGGGGGGCTCCACAGAGCCCCAAGCCCGGCGTCATCCCGCTGCGCCCGCTCGGACTCGGCGAACTCCTCGACGGCTCCGTCGCCACCATCCGCAAGCACTGGCGGACGGCGCTCACCTTCTCCCTCGGCATCGCCGTCATCGAGCAGGCCGGCAACGTCGCCGCCAACCTGCTGATCAAGGGCAAGACCGGCGCCGCCACCCAGGTCACGATCGTGCTGGCCTCGATGCCGCTGACGGTGCTGGTCAGTGTGGTCGCCACCGCGCTGCTCACCATGGTCGTCAGCCGCGCCGTCCTCGGGCAGTCCGCGACCGCCGGGGACGCCTGGCGCGACGCCCGTCCCCGGCTGCTGCAGCTGCTCGGGCTGACCGTGCTCACCGGCCTGATGTCCGGCGGCGTGGTCCTGCTCGGCTTCAGCCCCTGGTACTTCTACTCCACCGGCTCGGCGGGCGCGTCCGGGACGGCGGCCCTGCTGTTCCTCGTCGGCTTCCTGACCATCCCGGTCGGCCTCTGGCTGTGGATCCGGTTCAGCCTGGCCGCCCCCGCCCTGATGCTGGAGAAGCAGGGCGTGCTGACCGCGCTGTCCCGCTCCCGACGCCTGGTGCGCGGCTCCTGGTGGCGGATCTTCGGCATCTCCCTGCTCGGCGAGGTGCTGACCTTCATCGTCGCCATGGTCATCGCGATCCCGTTCCGCTTCGTCGGGCTCGTCCTCGGCTTCAGCGACTTCAACAGCCAGGTCGACGTCAACAGCGCGGCCGACCAGCCCACCGCGATGCTGATCACCACCGCGATCGCCGGCATCATCGCCGCCACCCTCACCATCCCCTTCAGGGCCGCCCTCGGCGTCCTGATCTACGTCGACCAGCGGATCCGCCGCGAGGCCCTGGACATCGAACTCGCCCGCGCCGCCGGCTCCACCGAGCCCGGCACCGCCGGCTGGGGCGACCAGTCCGGCCGAACCCCCGCGAGGCGCTGAACCGGATGCCTACCTGGGGGGACAGGCTCCTCGCCGCCGGCGGCGCCCCGGTCACCGTCCCACGTGACCCGGCGCGCGACGCCGCGCGCGACGAGCTGCTCAACGCGGATTACCACAAGCACGACCCGACCGTCCTGGAGCGGGTCATGACCTGGCTCAACGACCGGATCACCGGCGCACTCGACGCCATCTCCGGCAACGGCACCAGCGGCACCACCGGCCTGGTGCTCTTCCTGATCGTCGCCCTGCTGATCGGCGCCGCGCTCTGGTGGCGCCTCGGCGCGCCCCGGCGGGCGGCCCGCACCGTCCTCGGCGTCTACGGCGTCGAGGGCCCGCGCAGCGCCGGCCAGTACCGGGCCGACGCCGAACGGCACGCCGCCGCCGGGCACTGGACCGAGGCCGTCCGCGAGCAGATGCGCGCCCTGGTCCGGGCCCTGGAGGAGCGCACCCTGCTCGACGTCCGCCCCGGCCGCACCGCCGACGAGGCCGCCGCCGAGGCTGGCCGGGCCCTGCCCGAACACGCCGCCGCCCTGGCCGCCGCCGCCCGGACCTTCGACGACATCGCCTACGGCGAGCGCACCGCCGACCAGGCCGCGTACCAGCTGCTGCACGAGCTCGACCGGACCCTGGAACGCGCCCGCCCGGCCCTGGGAGGAGCGGCATGACCGGCACCACCCCCGCGCCACCCGCCCCCCGGTCGCCCGCGGACGCCGGGCCCACCAGCCCGCCCCCCGCCGGCCCCGGTCCCGGCCCCGCCGGGACGACCGCGACCAGCCCCGCCGGGACGGCCACGACCAGCCTCGCCCTGACCGGCCGCGGCCTCTGGCGCCGGGCCCGCTGGTACCTGGTCGTCCTCGCCGTCCTGCTGATCGGCGCCACCGCCGTCGCCGCCATCGGCCAGGACCGCCGCTACCCGCCGCTCGACCCCCGTTCGTACGACCGGGACGGCGCCCACGCCGTCCTCGCGCTGCTCGAACACCAGGGCCTCAAGACCGACCTCACCACCGATCCCACCGGCCACCCGACCGGCGCCGACACCCTTGTCCTGCCCGAGCCCGACCTGCTCAGCCCCGCCGAACTGCGCGCCGTCGCCGCCGCCCGGCACAGCCGGCTCGTCCTCATCGCCCCCGGCCCCGCCGCGCTCAGCGCCCTGGCCCCCGGGATCCGCTCCTCCGAGGAGGACGGCGGCCCGCCCTACGCCTCCGTTCGCAGCACCGCCGCACAGTGCTCGCTCACCGAGGCCGTCCGGGCCGGGACCGCCGGCATCGGCGGGATGCTCTACACCAACGGAAGCCGGGGCGAGGGCTGCTACCCGCGCGGCCACGGCTACCCGCTGGTCAGCACCCCGGCCGTCGGTGGCGACGTCATCGTGCTCGGCACCGGCGCCTTCCTGCACAACGAGGAACTCGCCAAGGACGGCAACGCCGCGCTCGCCCTCGGCCTGCTCGGCTCCCAGCCCCACCTCACCTGGCACCTGCCCGACTACACCGCCCCGCTCGCCCAGGGCACCCGGGACAAGACCTTCGGCGACTACGTCCCGGACGGCTGGCGCTGGGCCGGCTACCAGCTCGCCATCGCCGCCGTCCTGACCGCCCTCTGGCGCGGCCGCCGACTCGGCCCGGTGATCAGCGAGAACCTGCCCGTGGTGGTCCGCGCCGCCGAGACCACCGAGGGCCGCGCCCGGCTCTACCGCCGCGCCAAGGCCCGCGGCCGCGCCGCCGAGGCCCTGCGCCGGGCCACCGCGCACCGCCTCGCCCCGGCCCTGGGCGTCCCGCTCCAGGCCGGCGAGCCCGACCCCGACACCCTCTGCGCGGCCGTGGCCGACCGCCTCCCCGAGCAGCCCGCCGGAGACGTCCGGGCCCTCCTCTTCGGCCCGCCCCCGACCGACGACGCCGCCCTGCTGCGGCTCGCCGACGACCTCGACGCCCTCGAAAGGCAGGTACGGAACCCGTGACCGAACAGGCCACCGCCACCCCCTCCAGCACCCCCGGCGCGGCGGCTGCCACCCCGGGCACCCCCGACACCGCCACCGACCCGCGCGCGGCGCTCACCGCCCTGCGCGCCGAGATCGGCAAGGCCGTGGTCGGCCAGGACGCCGCCGTCACCGGCCTCGTCGTCGCCCTGCTCTGCGGCGGCCACGTCCTGCTGGAAGGCGTCCCCGGCGTCGCCAAGACCCTGCTGGTCCGCACCCTGTCCACCGCGCTCAGCCTGGACACCAAGCGCATCCAGTTCACCCCCGACCTGATGCCCGGCGACGTCACCGGCTCCCTCGTCTACGACGCCCGCACCGCCGAGTTCTCCTTCCAGCCCGGCCCGGTCTTCACCAACCTGCTGCTCGCCGACGAGATCAACCGCACCCCGCCGAAGACCCAGGCCGCCCTGCTGGAGGCCATGGAGGAGCACCAGGTCACCGTCGACGGCGTGCCGCGCGCGCTGCCCGTCCCGTTCCTGGTCGCCGCGACCCAGAACCCGGTCGAGTACGAGGGCACCTACCCGCTGCCCGAGGCCCAGCTGGACCGCTTCCTGCTCAAGCTCGTCCTGCCGCTGCCCGACCGCGACCAGGAGTTCCAGGTCCTCTCCCGGCACGCCGCCGGCTTCGACCCCCGCGACCTCGCCGCCGCCGGCGTCCGCCCGGTCGCCGGGCCCGCGCACGTCGCCGCCGCCCGCGCGCAGATCGCCGAGCTGACCGTCTCCCCCGAGGTCCTCGCCTACATCGTCGACCTCTGCCGGGCCACCCGGCAGTCCCCGTCGCTGTCCATCGGCGTCTCGCCTCGCGGTGCCACCGCGCTGCTCGCGGCCTCGCGCGCCTGGGCCTGGCTCGCCGGCCGCGACTACGTCACCCCGGACGACGTCAAGGCCCTCGCCCTGCCCACCCTGCGGCACCGCGTCGCGCTGCGCGCCGAGGCCGAGATGGAGGGCGTCACCGCCGACTCCGTCATCCAGGCCGTCCTCGCCCAGACGCCCGCCCCCCGCTGAACCACCGCCCGTTCCCTAAGGAGCGCACCGCATGGCCCTCACCGGGCGAACCGCCCTGCTCGCCGCGCTCGGCACGCTCGTCGTGGGCCTGTTGCTGCCGTCCTGGGCCGGGATCGGCCTCGTCACCGGCACGGTCCTGCTCGCCGCCGTGATCGACCTGGCGCTCGCCGCCCCCGTCCGCAGCCTGCGGCTCGGCCGGGGCGGCGACACCACCGTCCGGCTCGGCGAACCCGCCTCCGTCGAACTGACCGTCACCAACCCCTCCGGGCGCCCCCTCCGAGCCAGGATCCGCGACGCCTGGGCCCCGTCCGCGTGGCGGCCCGGCACCGCCGAGGCCGCCTCCCGGCACACCCTGCTCGTCCCCGGCGGTGAGCGGCGACGAGCCGTCACCGTGCTCACCCCGACCCGCCGCGGCGACCACCACGCCCGCCGGGTGACGGTCCGTTCACTCGGCCCGCTCGGCCTGGCCGGCCGTCAGGGGTCCCACGTCCTGCCCTGGACGGTCCGCGCGCTGCCCCCGTTCGCCAGCCGCAAGCACCTGCCCTCCCGACTCGCCCGACTGCGCGAACTCGACGGCCGCACCTCGGTCCTGACCCGTGGCCAGGGCACCGAGTTCGACTCCCTGCGGGAGTACCTGCCCGGCGACGACGTCCGCTCCATCGACTGGCGGGCCAGCGCCCGCCGCAACACCGTCGCCGTCCGCACCTGGCGCCCCGAACGCGACCGGCACATCCTCATCGTCCTCGACACCGGACGCACCTCCGCCGGCCGGGTCGGTGACGCCCCGCGCCTGGACGCCGCCCTCGACGCCGCCCTGCTGCTCACCGCCCTCGCCACCCGCGCCGGCGACCGCGTCGACCTGCTCGCCCACGACGCCCGCAAGCGCGTCGCGGTGGCCGGCAGCTCAGCCAGTGAGATCCTGCCGGCCTTCACCAACGCGATGGCCTCCCTGGAACCGGCCCTGCACGAAACCGACATGCGTTCGCTGGTCTCCACGGCCCTGAAGATGGCGCCGCACCGCTCCCTGATCGTCCTCCTCACCGGCCTCGACGCAGCCCCGGTCGAGGACGGCCTGCGCCCGCTGCTGCCGCTGCTCACCAAGCGCCACGAGGTCGTCCTGGCCTCCGTCGCCGACCCGCACCTGGACGCCCTCGCCGCCGGCCGCGGCACCCTGGAAGCCGTCTACGGCGCCGCCGCCGCCGAACAGACCCGCGCCGACCGCCGCGCCACCGCCGAGCGCCTCACCCGCCACGGCGTCACCGTCCTCGACGCCGCCCCCACCCAGCTCGCCCCCGCCCTCGCGGACACCTACCTCGCGCTCAAGGCCGCCGGCCGGCTCTGAACCTCCCTCCGTACAAGACCACTTGGAGCGTACGGGGGTGTTGCTAGCCTCTTCCGCATGATCGGGAAGGATCCCAAGCTCCGGATATCCAGCTTGCTGGGGCCGGGCGGCCCGCAGCGCGCTCTCATCGTCGCGAACTTCGTCAGCCGGGTGGGCAACGGGCTGTTCAACACCGCCGCGGTGCTCTACTTCACGCTGGTGGTGCACCTGCCCGCCGCACGGGTCGGTATCGGCCTCACGATCGCCGGGTTGGTCGGGCTGCTGGCCGGGATCCCGGCCGGGAACCTGGCCGACCGGTACGGGCCGCGCACGGTCTGGCTGACGGCCCTCGCGATGCAAGCCGCGACGATGGCCGCTTTCGTCTTCATCCACGGCTGGCTCACGTTCACGCTCATCGCCACCCTGGACCGGCTGGCAGCAACGGCGAGCGGCGCCGCAGGCGGTGCGCTCATCGCCCGTGCCAGCGGCGAACGCCCGGCCGCGTTCAGGGCGAAACTCCGCACGTTCGTCAACCTCGGCGTGGTCCTGGGCACCCTCGGCGCCGCCTTCGCCGTCTCGGCCAACACCCGCCCGGCGTACACCGCGCTCATCCTCGCCAACGCCGCCAGCTTTGCCTGCGCCGGCCTGATCGTCCTGATCCGCGTCCCGAACTACCAGCCCCTGCCCCGGCCCAAGAACCACCACCGCTGGGCCGTTCTGTCCGACCGGCCGTTCGTGTCCTTCGTCGCGCTCTACGGCGCGATGGGCCTGCAGTACCAGACCGTCTCCCTGCTGCTGCCGATCTGGCTCTCCGCCCACACCGGAGCGCCCCGCTGGACCGTGGCGGCGGTCTACGCGGTCAACAGCGGGGTATGCGTGCTACTCCAAAGCAGGATCGGCTCCCGGGTGGAAACGCCGCGCCAGGGCGGCCGGGCGTTCCGCCTCGCGGGGCTGCTCTTCCTGGTCAGCTGCCCCTTGATGGCCCTGACCGCGGACGTTCCGGTCTGGATCGCGCCGGGGCTCGCCATCCTCGCCGTCTGCGTGCACAGTCTCGGAGAGGTATGGGAGTCCTCCGGCGGCTTCGCGCTCGGCTTCGGCCTCGCCCCCGACCACGCCCAGGGGCAGTACCAGGGCCTCTTCGGCATCGGCTTCGACGCCGGCCAGGCCCTGGCTCCGGCGGTCCTCACGACAGCGGTCCTCGGACTCGGACACGCAGGCTGGCTGCTGCTCGGCGCGTTCTTCGCGGCTCTGGGCGCGGCAGGCCCGGCGGTGGCCGCATGGGCGGAGCGCACTCGACGGTCGAGCCACGACACGGCCCGCGCGACACATGGTCAGCCCGACGAGGCCCCCCTTCCCGACAGCGCCTAGTTTCCGCCGGGTCTCAGTGGCTGGAGCCCTGCCCACCCCGAGCGCCAGGCCGTACTCCACAACGCAAAGAACCCCCATCCGGTTTCCCGGATGGGGGTTCTCTGTGAATGATTGTTCGGCGGCGTCCTACTCTCCCACAGGGTCCCCCCTGCAGTACCATCGGCGCTGTAAGGCTTAGCTTCCGGGTTCGGAATGTAACC